>JAOUPQ010000152.1 GCA_029879765.1 Nitrospinota bacterium
ACATAAAGGAGCATGGGAAGATGCTGGAAAAAACCAGGGAGCTCTATTCCAATATGGACGCGGGCCGTCCTGACTCCGTGGAAAATGTGCAACTGGTCTTGATCGACTGGATACTGGAGCATATCGGAAAGATCGACCGTCAATATGTAAAGTTTTTCAAGGAAAGAGGAGTATAAAGCCAATAGCTCACGGTGGGTTTGGCGCTGTCAGATCAGATAAACAGCTCTTCCTCCTCAGAGCCCAACATGCCTTGGCCGCATTTGGGACAGAGAGACCCAGCCAGTTCGTAGGCCGCCGCCAGTTTCTGGCCTCCGCATTCGGGACACTTTCTCGGGTCCGCGTCCCTGTCTGTCATCACGGTGGCCATACATCCGGCGCATAGCGCCTCCACCCAAACTCCCAGCTTCCCTTCCTCCGCCAGCTGTCGCATGGTTTTTCCTGTCAGGGCCATGGCCGCCGATTCCTCGTTCTCCGGATCCAGCCCCTTTTTGACGCCATCGTCCATGACGGCGTAGCGTTCCATCCCCTCGCGCACTTCCACCACAAATCCACAACTGGAGCATGTAAACTGGTTGATCATGAGAATGTCTCCGCCAGATCCGAGATGTTTACCTGGTGTCAGTATATGCCAACGGCAGTGGATGAAGCCAGTGTTTAGGAAGACTGGGGAGGAGTTTATAGAAAATGGCCGGGGCGGAGGCAATGGGGCAGCGCGCCACCCCGGCCAGAAGGAGAGCTTGTATCGAAGCGTGGAAACCTGGGGCTTAGGCCATCACCATGCCATGATGGCGGGAAGTGGACTTGGG
The DNA here is from genome assembly GCA_029879765.1 of Nitrospinota bacterium. Classification (GTDB taxonomy): domain Bacteria; phylum Nitrospinota_A; class UBA7883; order UBA7883; family UBA7883; genus JAOUMU01. The sequence continues at coordinate 807 of JAOUPQ010000152.1, forward strand.
AATTAAAGCCTCCACCTTTTTTAGCTTGATGGTTATTCCCGCAAAATCCACCAGCCCCACAACTTTCAGGCTCTTCCCCGCGAAGAGGGAGCGAACCCGCCATATGGTCTTGCCTACATCATCTTCCACCACGGAGAGAGCCCGTCCATCGGGGAGGACAATCTCCATCCCCTGGCCCCAGTCGTTGACTTCACTGCGAAGGCTTGCGCCGTCGATTACCTTTTCCTTGCGGAAATCAAGAATCTCCTTGGACCGCGCCTGAATGCGGGAAATGTATTTACCAGTGATAGCCATTTTATGTCTCCAACTTTATATTCGTTATCTGAGAATATATAGAGCAAGTATCGGACCAAACATTCCTTGTTGAATAAAGCTATAATATACAGCAAGTTATAGCAGAGGTCCGGTCCGCTCCCACTATCCGCTCATATACCCTGTGTGGAATGAGGACAGTGTATGTATTCCATGAGGGCGCCGTGGAGCTATCGGCAGGAAGGTATTATTTTATCCCTAAGGGGAGGTTCTATGGCCATCGGGTGGGATAGAATGGGGAAGTGTGAATAATCAGCAACGCTCCAGCCTGCTGGATAGTCCAACGCTGGCATGGGGCAGCACCAATGGAGAGTCATGTGAAAGCGATGATCCTGGCAGCGGGTTTTGGAACCAGGATGCTACCCCATTCCAGGAGGCTTCCCAAGCCTTTGATGCCTCTTCTGGACAGAACCTTGCTGCAGGTGGCTATAGATACTGTGCTGCCCCTGGACCCTGAGGTTGTGGTGGTCAATGCCCATCACCTGGCGGACAAGCTGGAAAGATATATCAGGGGGCGGGATTTCGGGGCGCCTGTGGTGGTCTCTCGGGAAAGGAATATCCTTGGCTCCGCCGGTGGCATAAAGGCGGCGCAAAAATGGCTGGGTGGGGGGGATTTTGCAGTGGTCAACTCCGACGTGATAGCGCAAGTGGACTGGGAGGGGATGCAGAAGATCCACAGGGAAAATAATTCCCTGGCCACCCTTATGCTGCGGGAAGCCCCATTGGGCAGCGATTACGGATCCTTATGTGTAGATGGGGAGGGGAGAATCACCCGCTTTCTCGATTCGGTGAATTCAGGGTATGAACAGTCCCAAAAACCGATGATGTTCACGGGAATATCGATCCTCTCCGGTGAAATGCTGGAAAGGATACCGGCGGGCAGGGCCGTGGATATTTCCAGGGAGCTATATAGACCCATGACGGAGAGGAGGGAGGCGCTGTATGGCCACATCTCCACAGGCTCCTGGACCGACGCGGGAACCACTGCTCTGTACCATAAAGTGGTCATGGATATGCTGGACCAGAATCCGGAGTTGGTGGAAACCGGCGGCAAGGAGTATGCGCATGTAAAAATCATTCCACCGGTCTATATAGATCCGCAGGCCCATATCCGCGCAGGATGTATCCTGGGCCCCAGGGTGGCCATCCACGCCAGGGCTACCCTGGGCGCCTGTGTGTACATGAAAAACTGCGTTGTCCTGCCTGGCAGAGGTGTGCGAAGCGGGGGCGCACTGGAAGGGGAAGTGTTGTGATGGCGTCTTTTTGGCCAATGGCTCCCTTGGTGTCGCCGGGGCGCCCGTGGCCAGGGGAAGCGATCGCCGGGAATTGCCTATGAGGAGGTCAGCCTGGTATTGGAGGATCTGGAATTGTGCATGGTCTCCACCTTGATGAGCTTTATCATATTGTTGGCAAAGTCCAGACAACAGACAACCTTTAAGCTTCTTCCTTTAAAAAGGGAATAGACCCGCCGGATGGCCCTGCCCACATCATCGTCCTTGACCGTCAGCGCAGATCCGTCTGGCATCACCGCCTCCAACCCAAGTTCAGTTTCCCCAGGGCCGCTCCTTCGCAGGAATATGCCGTCCAAGGTTGTCTCGGAGACAGACGATGGGTATACGACACTGGAAAGCAATGTCGATATTCGTCCTAAAGCGCCGGAAAACGATTTGCCGCTAGCAGCCATTGATTCCTCCATATGAGCTTGAAAAGTGCGCTGATTCATCTGCTGTCCTAATATCAAGCAACTAACGTGCCATAATATAGGGTTTGTGTAACCTTATGAATAACAATGGGTAATGGAGCGCAGGGGGTTGGATTAAAATACGCTTGATAAAAGGATGTATAAAACCAGTACAGTCGATCCTTGGCTGAAGAGGGGATGGATGTGTGCGGTCCGATATTCGGGTAAAAAAAACGCCGCGTCCGACGCGGCGTTTATGGGGGAGAAACACGAGGCCCTTCTACAAAGCCCCTTCATCAAAAGCTGGGAACATCAGTATATCCCGGCCTTTAAATACTTGTCTGAATGGAAAGATGAGCTTCCGGCTTCGATCATCCTGCGTATCAAGGTTCCCCTGGAAGCGCCCAAGGCCCTGACTTTATGCAGCTTAATCGCTTTCGCTTCGGAATCGATCTCTCCTGACACATGGATGGTTTTTCCGCAAAACAATCCATATATCCTGACGATAGTCTTGCTGACGCTGTTTTCTTCCACCGTGTAAGTATGGCCATCCATGAGCCGGACCTGGAGTTTCTTCCCTTCCCCCTCTTCCGCCCCGTGGCATTTTTGGCACTCGATCACACCGAACATAAAAGCGCTGCTATCTGTCGCCTGCCCCTGATGGTTGTAATCTGTCTTTACACGCATAAAATAAACCTTGGCATCATTATCCAGAGTTTCCAGGGTAGATGCTGATCGTCCCAAATCAACATTCACTGTCCTTCAGCATGGGCTGAAAGGATAATCTCTATACACTATTTTGTGATTGCATATTGCATGCCATGTTGCAAAACCCTGTAAATACAATGCATAACAAATCAACAAGCCAAACCGGATGTTGGGGTTGTACGAATTATTACATCAAAAACGGCCTTTTTGGGTTAAACGAAACGTTGAATTTGGGTTGTCACGTTTCTTTACCTGGGCCAATAAATCACGCGGTATCATCCCCGGCAAGCGTAAATTCCGGCTCCGGCTGGAATACTCGGGAGTCTGTCCTATTAATAGGGCATCTGTCCTATAAATTGGAACTATCGCGGGGTCGCCAGTGGACCGGGATACAGAAAATCCCGCCGAATCGATGCCGGGGAATTTATTTCAGATCCATCAGGGTGACTGGGATCTTTTTCAGGTCATTGCCTCGCAAAGCTTCCACGATAACCGTCTCTCCCACCTGGTGAAGATCCATGATTCGACCCAGGTCATCGAAGCTGCGGACCGGGACGCCGTCGATGCTTTGGATGATATCGCCAAGAAAGATCTTTTCCCCCACCACTTTGGAACCGCGCAACCCTGCCTGCTCCGCGCCGCTCCCTTCGGTCACTTTCACAATAAGCACTCCTTCGATTCCCAGTTGCCTTGCCACTTCGTCCCTGGCGATGGAGACTCCCAATCCCGGCTTGATGACCTTTCCATATTTGATAATCTGCGAGGCCGCGCGATTGACCGTTTCCACCGGCACGGCGAACCCCACTCCGGCGCTGACCCCTGAGGGGCTGACGATCTGGGTGTTGATGCCGATCAGGCGACCGGCGCTATCGAGAAGGGGACCGCCGCTGTTTCCCGGATTGATGGCGGCGTCGGTCTGGATCACCCCCTGGATCATTCGTCCGGAAAGGGACTGGATCTCCCGGTTGAGAGCGCTGACGATTCCGGAGGTCATGGTGGTGTCCAGTCCAAAGGGATTGCCTATGGCGTACACCGTTTGCCCCACCTTCAGGTTCATGGAACCGCCCACGGCGATCGGTTTGAGTTTTTCCCTAGGCGCGTCGATCTGGAGCACCGCCAGATCCTTGTCTGGCGCGGCGCCCACCAGGGAGGCCTTCCATTTGCTCCCGTCGGCCAGGGTCACCTCCACGCGGCTTGCGTCCACAATCACATGGAAGTTGGTCAATATCCGCCCCTGGTCATCCCAGATGAAACCGGAGCCGGTGCCCCTGGGTCTTTCATAAACGCTCATGGTGAATATATCGCGCTGGAGGGAGGTGTTGGTGATGAACACCACGGAGGTGGAGGCGCGCTCAAATATGGAGATGGCGTTGCTCTCTTCGGAGGTGAGGTCTCCTCTGGGGGATACGGCCCGGGTCTGGAATGAATAGCTGGCGTCCTGTCGAAGATCGCCCAGGGGCCGGGTTTCGTACCAGTGCCGGATGGTGACCACCACCGCGGCCAATAATGCGACAGTGATGATAAATCTTACCGGATTGTAATTTAAGCGCATCGACTTTCTTTCAAAAAAAGCTATTTTAACTGATCTGTCGGCTCTCCGAGGAGCTTGGGTTGATACATATATTCTATTATAGTTTCGCCTTTGGCTAAAGTCTGACACCTTTTGCTGGCGAAAAAGGGGGGCTCATGGGGGAACAGGTGTGTATATGCAATGCGTTTCGGGGAGCAGGTGGAGGAAAAAGCCTTGAAATGCGTGATATAATCATGAAAGTGAACTAGTCTGTCAGCGGCTGCAGCATGGCGCGCTGACAGTCGGCAGATTGATATGTGGAGAACTGAATAGTTCGTTCGCGAGAAGAAGTTACTGATGTGGGACTTTGATTATCCAGAATGGCTGCCATGATTAGGAAAGTTCTTTGGGTGGAAGATGAGCCATCCCTGCGGCTCAATATGGAGCCTTTGCTGGAAAGTATTGGCTATTCATTGGCCCAGGCCAAAGATGACGCTTCGGCCATAGAGCTGTACAACGAAAATATAGACAGCCTGGGGATGATCATAGCGGATGTGAATCTCTCCGGCGAAAAGCTTCTGGGCCTGGCCGAATTCAATTCCAACTCCGCCATGCTCCCATTCATAGTATTCCTGGCCAGACAGGAAGCGAACCTGGCGGAGCGGCTTATCGAATACGGCGTTCGAGATTTTCTGGTAAAGCCGGTCACCCAGGAGCGGTTCATGGCGGTGGTGAAGAATTCCCTGGAGCGAGGGCCTCGGGCCGCCTGCGCCATGGACAGGGAGGGCCTGCGGAAAAACAGGTCGGAAATGCTGGTGATCCCATCCAAAACCGAGGAATTGTCCCGGGCGTTGGAGTGGTTGCGGAACAGGACCGAGTATATATTCGGCCAGGTGGAGACGGACAAGTATCTTTGTTTCGTTAACGAGATTTTGCTGAACGCCCACGAACATGGGAACCTGCGGATTTCCGAGGATGAAAAAATGAGCCTGCTGGAGAGGGACATTTTTCAGAGGGAAGTGCAAAGCCGGGAGAAGGAAGTGGACGCCCGAATCGAAATATCCCTTACGATTGACGGAGAAAAAGTCATCGTTAAAATCACCGACGAAGGGGGCGGTTTTGATTTTAAAAAGTATATCAACATGTCCAAAAAAGATCTGACCGACAGGCTCTTTTCCCCATGCGGCCGGGGTATCTATATCACCTCCCATTATTTTGACGAAGTGGAATATTGCAAGGGAGGAAGCTGCGTCACTCTCACCAAAGCCAAAGCCACCGCCGACTTCGGCGGCCAGACTTTATAGACAAATCGCCGCCTCCCGTCCAGTCCGGCGTCAAGCGCGCGAAATCAATGGTTGGCCGACTCATGGCAGGATAGGCCGGAAAAAGGAAGCAAACAAATGAGCGAGCTGGAAATCTATCTTCAGAAGCATTCCCTTTTGGTGGAGCAGCTGGCCCAGGCGGCGGAAAATATCCCCCCTGGGAAAGAGGATTGGCGCCCATGCCCCAGCGCTTTGCCATGGTTGAGGCTGGTGGACCATATGTCCATCGCCAGGCGGCATCTTATTCTTCCCGCGGTGAAAGGGGAGGAGTTTGACTTCCCCGCGTGCCAGAGGGATCCGGCCAACCAGGCCACCACCGTGGAGCAGGCCGCCCGGGCCCAAAGAGAGAGCTGGGAAGAGCTGAAGACATTCCTTGATAGCCAACCGGAGACATATATGGATAGCGTTGTCGGCTTCACTCGTGGACGGCAATGGCCAGTGTCGCAGGTGCTTTGGTTCGGGTTTGAGGAGAATTTGCACCACCGGGGTCAACTGTGGATATACTTCAGGGTGAACGGGCTTGTGCCGCCAAAAGTATGGGGGACGGAGGGGATGATCGAATAGCGCCATAAACCGTTAATTGCTGTGGCAAGGCGGATTTATGATATTGTGCTTATACCTTCGGTTGAGATGGGGGCGGAAATTTGATATAAATAGATACACAGTGGGTGGATCCACGCTTGGGCTGCCCTTGGGGTTGTATTGATGAGGTAAATTGGGCGGGATGGTAGAAAGCTCTGTTGAAAGCTCCCTTGAGGGCTCAGTCGCGGTAAGCTCCAGGAAGCAAAACATACTGGTGGTGGAGGACAACCAGAAAAGCCGCATGTTTCTCGAAAAGGTCGCCGCCGATCTGGAATGTGTCTGCCTCAGCGTCACCACCGGCACCGCAGCCCTGGAAACCCTCAATTCCGGCGATGTGGATCTTGTCCTGCTGGATATCCTGATTCCTTCCATAAACGGCTACCAGATCCTGGAGATAATAAGAAAAGATAAAGTTCTTTGGGATTTGCCCGTGGTGGTGATAACCGGGATAGATTCCGTGGACAGCGCCGTGCGTTGCATGGAGCTGGGCGCCACGGATTATATTACCAAACCATACAATCCAGTTTTGCTGCGGGCCCGG
>JAOUPQ010000153.1 GCA_029879765.1 Nitrospinota bacterium
CTGCCCAGCTCCACCAGGGCGATGGCCTTGTCCAGAAAGATGTCGCAGTGGGGGCATATGGAGCCGCAGCAGTTGGCCACCAGGTCCTCCTCGACGCCCAGATACTCGGCCACTTCCCTGCTCGCCTCCTCCTCGTCATCCTTCCCGGCGGCGGAACCCTGCTGTTTTTCCTTCTGGCGCTCCTGTTGTTTGCGGGCAGCTTCCTCCCGCAGGCTGGCCATGTGGTCTTTCATCTTCGCGGCTCTCCTCTGCGTTATTAATCTTGCGTCATCTGTCCTGTTCCATCATAGTCCGCCGCCTGGCCGGAAGCAAATGGAGGCCATGGCGCAGGGTCCGGGACTATTGACAAAATATCCGAAGGCGCCGTAATCTTGTTTTCCAAGTGTCAATATTCAATCAAGATTAACCAGTAACAACACTTTTATAAAATCCGGGAGGATTGATGAATTCCAATTATCGTTTTAGATATTTCCTTCTTTCACTCGCCGTTCTTCTTATCACCGGCGGCGCCTGCTCTTCATCAGGCTCCAGCGGCGCCGGGTCTAGTTGCGTCTCGATTCCCGATGGCCAGGTCGCCTGGACGGTGGAGATTTGCGGGCCGTTGACCAATGGACAGACCGTGGATATCAACCAGGCGACCCAGGGGCAGAAAGCCGATGGCGGCGCCGAAGCGCTGGGGGAGCGGGCGGTGAACAAGGGAAGGGTCACCTGGACCGTCACCAACATGGACTGGTCCGATTTCCCATGGCCTCTGGCGGAGGGCAACGACGTGGTGGTATCGGTTTTCATGGCATATGGCAAATATTTCCGGGAAGCCAACTGGCATATCCTGGGGAACCGGTTCGCCTATGACAGCAAGATAGAGACGCGGCTGGTGAACCAGAGGTTCGACCTTACATGCATCGGCGGCGATCCTCAAGACTGCGAATGGAAATATACGGCTTTCGACCTGCCCAAATATCTTCGCGCCTCCACCTATAAATTCGACTGCTCGTGGGACACCACCGTCCCCAGCATGCTCTATGGACGCGGCGCCGACCTGATAGATGGACTGGTGGAATGTAAAATACTTGATGTGTCCGGCGGAGGTGAAAACTTGATTGAGACATACCGTGTCCCCACCAGCGGCCCATACAACAGCCTGAAATATTTCACAGTGGGGGGGAACACCTCCGGCCAGGAAGGTCATCCCGGCGCCAATCTCCCCACTACGCTGACCAATGTCCGATTCACCATTTTCGCCAATTAACAGCGCAGAATCCGGGGCCGACCGCAGGGTCGGCCCTTTTTCGTCCGATCTGTGATAACCTTCCTTTTTACAGCGTCACAACATTAAGAAAGCTTGAATATGAGCCAGAAACCGGAACTTGACAAACTGGTGGCCAAGGCCGCCACGCTTCTCGAAGCCCTCCCCTACATCCGCAAGTTCAAGGGAAAAACCTTCGTCATCAAATATGGCGGCGCCGCCATGGTGGACGAAACCTTGAAGAACAGCTTCGCCCGGGACATGGTCCTGCTCAAGCATATCGGAGTCAACCCTGTGGTGGTCCATGGCGGAGGGCCCCAGATAGGCCAGATTCTCAAGAAGATGAATATAGAGGCGCGATTTATCGATGGGCAAAGGGTGACCGACCAGCAGACCCTGGACGTGGTGGAGATGGTGCTGGCCGGCAAGGTGAACAAGGAGATAGTGGCGCTGATCAACCGCAACGGCGGGGCGGCGGTGGGCCTCTCCGGCAAGGATGGCGATCTTATCCACGCGGAAAAGCTGTTTGTGGAAAAGGCTGGGCCGGAGCTGGATCGCCCGGAGATAATAGATATCGGCATGGTGGGGAAAGTGACCGCTGTCAACTGCGCCATCCTGGACCATGTGGCCAGTGGAGGATTCATCCCGGTAATAGCCCCGGTGGGGCATGGCAAGGGGGGCGAGACCTATAATATCAACGCCGATTTCGTGGCGTCGGCCATTGCGGCCGCATTGCGCGCGGAGAAGCTGTTGCTGCTCACCGACGAGGCGGGGATCCTGGGGGAGGATGGGGCGCTGGTTTCCACCGTCACGGAAGATTGCGCCAAGGAGCTGATCGGCAAAGGTGTAATCCGTGGTGGAATGGTTCCGAAAGTGAAAGCCTGCTTCACTGCCCTGGAGGCCGGCGTGACAAAAGCTCATATCATCGATGGGCGGGTGGTGCATTCCGCGCTGCTGGAAATCTTCACAGACACCGGCGTGGGAACCGAAATCAAGGTGTGAACCGTAGGTCATGTTTCCTTCTACGAATTCGTTTGAAAAGTGAGGCCAAGTCCGTAAAAATAAAGTATGAGAAACAGAAATAGATTGATAGCCACCATAGTGGCGATGATTGCCTTTTCCGGCTTGATGGTCGCCGGTTGCGGGACGGGGAATCCCAGCGCGAAGGTGCGCTACGCCCCCGGGCCTGACATCAGCGCCATTCAGAATCTGCCGTCGGACGGCCCCAAGGCCCGGATCGCTGTCACCAAGTTCATCAACAAGGCGGCCAAGGCCAATGCTGAGCTGGGCTCCGGCATGGCGGACATGCTTGCCACCGCCCTGTTCAACTCCCAAAGGTTCATCGTGCTGGACAGGCAGGATCTGGCAGCGGTGATCAACGAACAGGATTTTGCCGAGTCGGGGCGCGTGTCGGAGGAGACGGCGGCGGCCATAGGCCAACTGGAAGGAGCGGATCTGCTGGTGATGGGTTCTGTCACCGAGTTCGAGCCGGATCATATCGGAGTGGGCGGGATCGCCATGGGCGTTGTAAGCTTCGGCGCCTCCGTGGCGGTGGCCATGGCCAATAGAGACGCTCCCGTGGGGGCCGTTACTTATCTGGAAAGCCACATAGCCATGGATATCAAAATAGTGGACGCCGCCACGGGCAGGGTTGTCCACGCCAATGCCGTGGAGGGGCGATATAAGAAGTGGGGCGGCGGTATCATCGGCGGCGTGGGGGGAGGCGCCTCGCGCACCGGAGTGGGCCTGGGTGGCTTCGAGAGCACCGGGGCGGAGGAAGCGGTTCGCCTGTGCATAGAAAAGGCCGTGGCGGAAATCGTAAACCACACTCCCACCGAGTATTACCGGGTGAAGGAAACCCAGTCCACAGTGCTGGCCAACCAGCTTCTGCCCTTCTACCCTGTCACATTCAGAAATGCGGCGCCCCAGGGCCCACCCACCCGGGAAGCCTTCGTCGTCGAGGATGAGCCCTCATACCAGGCGCTCCTGGCCCGGCTGAAAGTCAACCCGGTGGACGCTCCTGTTTTCGACTGGAAGCTCACCCGGCTGCTGGTGGTGTTCGCCGGGGAAAAGCCCACCAAGGGCCACCGGGTGAATGTTTTCAAGGTGGTGGAAAAGGAGGAGGTTGTGGAAGCGGAAGTGGCGCAGATCGAGCCGCCAAAACAGGGCAAGGATGATCCACAAGCCGACCCGGCCGAACAGCCCCAGATCGAACCGGGGAAGGATTGGCCCTATCATGTAGTGCGGATGGCCCCCTCCGAAAAGGCTGTAAAATTCATATGGGAGTAAGGGGTTTTCCTGCCTGATACCTGTTGAAGCCCTGAGAGCACGCGACCTTTCAGGCCCTGGGCTTCATACCCACAGGATCTTGTCCGGATCCACCTGACCCCAGAACTGGGCGAAATATCCGACGCCTGAAATTACGGATAGCCCCATGGCCACCAGGATCCCCGTCTGGCCGATAAAGTTGAACAGCGGGACAAAGTCGAGGATCAGCGTGAAAATCGCCAGAATCTCGGCGAACATTTTGTATTTGCCCAGTTGACCGGCGGCTATATGAATCCCCTGGCTGGAGGCGATCATCCGCAACCCGGAGACGGCGAACTCCCGGCCAAGGATCACCACCACTATCCATGCGGCCACCCGGTCCAGCTCCACCAGAGGCACCAGCGCCGAGAGCACCAGCAGCTTGTCGGCGATAGGGTCCAAAAGCTTTCCCAGAATCGTCACCTGGTTCGTCACCCTGGCCAGGTGTCCGTCCAGCCAGTCGGTGGCCGCAGCCAGGGCGAACACCATCGCCGCCAGGATGCAGGAGAGCTTGGAGGGGGAGATGAGGAACACGATCAGCAGGGGGACCATGAAGATGCGAAAAAGCGTGATTTTGTTGGGAAGGTTTAGGGTCAACATGGGAACCTGTGAAAAGAAGGTTATTGCCAAAGAGCCCAAAGGCCCATGGCGCAAAGCGCAGCAGAACGATGGGCCGGAGCTTTACTAGTCTTCCAGGATATATCTATCCGGATTGACCGGGACACCGTTGAGTAAAACTTCGTAGTGCATATGCGGCCCGGTGGAGTGGCCCGTGCTGCCCACCTCGGCGATCAGATCCCCCCGGTTGACAAGCTGGCCCGGCTTGACAAGGTTGCGGGAATTGTGGCCAAACCTGGTCACCACCCCATATCCATGGTCGATCTCCACCAGGTTTCCATATCCCTTGTGATAGAACGCCCTGATGACCACTCCCTTGGCCGGAGAGATAATCGGACTTCCCACCTGGGTGGAAACGTCCAGCCCCTCGTGCATTTCCTGCCGTTTGGTGAAGGGGGAGCGCCTGTATCCGAATGTGGATGTGACAAAACCCTTGGCCGGCCAGATAGAAGGAGTATGGGCCAGAAGGGAAGACTGATCCTTGAAAAATTCGTCCAGCTCAAACAGGCTGACTTCCTGGGAGTCGGCGTTGTTTTTCAGCCAGCCCAGATCCCCTTTTAGCGAGTCCATAAGAGACTGGGTATAATCGCGCGAAGCGGGGGAGAAGGTGTCCATCACCGGGCCGCCCAGGAACTTGTCCTTGCCTTCCTGGCCGACAGCTTTTTCCATATCTGTTATAACCCGCAGCTTCTTGTCGAACTGCTCTATCCTGGCCAGTTGGGTTGTGATTTCGCTGGCCTGGTTGCTCAGCTTATGGAGCTCCAGAGTCAGGGTGGCCCTTTCCTTCCGCAGGCTGTCCAGCTCGGTGAGCAGTTTCTGCTGGGCGTGGTAAAGATATCCAAAATAACCCAAAGCCACAAAAGACAGGAACAGCATCCCGAACGCCAGGTGGATAAAAAACCGTGGGAAGGAATACCGCTTGAATTGTTCGGTTACATTGGGAACAAATATTATGGTGTATTCTTTGGAAAACAGATCTTTTATGTCTTTCCCGGTCATTTCAATATTTCACGCTATGGCTAAACCGCCGATTGTAAAATCAAACAAAAAGAGATCGTTCCATGGCAAGCACATGGAACAGCTCCTTACAGAAATCTCCAACTTGGTTTTGTCAGGCTACGACTTTATTTCCTCTTGGCGCCAATACGACATTATTACAGCCATTTTTAAAATAAAACAGACCAAAAGTCAATTACTTTTACAGATCCCGGTCAGTTTTTCCGCGTCGGCTTGGCGCTTTTCCGGATCCCGGGCTTGTCCCGCAGCACAAACCGCCCATCCAGGGACTTATACCGGTCCGCCGCTTCCTTCATCACCTCGGCGCAAGTTTCCGGAAAAGACCACACTTCCACCTTGCATCCACGATTTTTCAGGTACCACAGCAAAGGCAGATAATCCTTATCCCCGGCCAGGATCACCGCCACGTCCATCTTGTCCGCCAGGGTCACCGCGTCAATGGTCAGCCATGCGTCGGCGTTTTTCATCGGCTGCTTGATCTCCCCACCCAGGGTCAGCCAGAACCTGCGAAAATCATCGGTAATGTTCTTATGTATGGGTTTGTAATATATGATCCGGGTCACTTCCCGCTGGCCGATCTCCTCGATCAACAGCGCGTAGTTCACCCTGCCGCCATGGACATTATATCCGGCCAGTTCTATATTTTCGGCGTCTATAAACACGCCCACTTTCTGGTAAACAAGTGTGCTCATCTTTTCCTTTGCGTATTGTTGTTTTTCCTGGCGCGGCCTTACATGGCCTCATCAGATAATCTTATGATTATACACCCCATGGGCCCTCCGGGCCGCTTCATATCCAAACTTACTCATTTTTCTCCGCCAGCCGCCGGGCCAGATCCAGCGCCTGGGCTCGGCCCTGCACCTGGCCATCGAGCTGGGCTTTATACACTTTTTCCAATATCCGCCCCAGTTCCCTGGAAGGCTTGAGCCCCATCTCCATCAGGTCGCCCCCTTTGAGAAGAGGCTGGGTTTCCCTCTCCACAAAGATGTAACGGGTCACAAGCTTTCTCATCCCCTCCGCCTCGCTCCTGGCGGCCATGAATAGCAAAGCCTCCACTATGGCGCCCCGGAAGGCTTCCCGCGCCCTGGACAGCGGCGGCGACTTTTCCGATGATACCGGGCCGATGGCGCAAGTGGCCTTCCTGGCCATTTCCAGGCTCCTGGCCGCCAGCTCCACCACATGCCGGGACGACTGATATGCCAATCGCATGCTCTCCAGCCCCTCCCGGTCCAGGGTGTCCATCAGCGCCATCATGAACAACAGCCATCGCCGCGCCGGAGTGGAGGGGAACGACAGGTCGTGCCAGGCCACCATCTCCTCCAGCCGGGCCATGACCTGTTCCACTTGCGCATCGAACCGGATCCCCGGATGGACGAACTTGAGAAGCCCCAAATCCAGAAGCCTCCCCACCGCCACCGCGGGGCGCCGCTCCTTCAGGATCATCACGATCTCCGATATCATCCTCTCGCCGCTGAGCCGGTTGAACAACTGATGACGAACGGCGTTTCCCAGCAGTGACAAAGTCTGCTTGCCCATGGAGAAACCAAACCGGCTCTCGAACCGCACCGCGCGAAAGGCCCGGGTGGGATCCTCCACAAAACTAAGGTTGTGCAGAACCCGGATAGCCTGGTTCTTCAGGTCCGCCTGACCGCCGAAATAATCGATCAGCGATCCTGGCCTGGGGCCGTTCAGCCGCACCGCCATGGCGTTGATGGAAAAATCCCTGCGGAACAGGTCGTTGCGCAGAGCCCCATGCTCCACCACGGGAAGCGCCGCCGGATAGGGATAATACTCTATCCTGGCCGTGGCCACGTCCAGCTTCTCTCCATCAGGCAGCACCACCACCGCGGTCTTGAACTTTTCATGGGAGTGGGAACGGCCACCCAGGCTCTCGGCCAGCGCCGCCGCCAGCGCCACCCCATCCCCTTCCGTCACGATATCCAGATCCGTCGAAGGGGAACGGAGCAACAGGTCCCTGGCGAACCCCCCAGCCACATAAACGACATACCCCATGGAATCGCCGATCCTGGCGGCCTGGCCCAGAATATCCTGCTGCCGCCTGGGCAAAAGCTCTTTTATCATGTTGGATACGTTCTTTACCAGAGGCTCTCGCCTTTTCCCGCCCCCTTCCAGTCTCCCTTTCTTTTTCAGGCTGTCACCATACAGGCTGCTCAGC
>JAOUPQ010000154.1 GCA_029879765.1 Nitrospinota bacterium
CCGGTTGATCCGGCACAACCGCGTTCACCGTGGCGGGAAGTGTCTTGTAATTCTCCTCGCTTATCTCCGGCCAGCCGACCATGGCGGCCAGGGCGAAAATGAAGACCGCCAGGATTATGTTGAACAAGGGGCCGGCCAGCACTATAAGCAGCCGCTTCCAAACAGCCTCCTTTGCAAAGGAGTAATCCTTGTATTTCTCCGGCAGTTCCTCGTCCGCGTCGTCGCCATAGAATTTGACGTACCCCCCCAGAGGAACGGCGCACACCATAAACTCCGTCTCCCCCGCCTGGCGGCCCCAAAGTTTCCTGCCGAATCCGATGGAGAACACCTGCACAGGCACCCCCACCCATCGAGCAGTGATGAAGTGGCCGAACTCGTGGACCACGATGAGTAACGCCAGGATCAGGATGGCAGTTGCGCCGAACTGGATGTAGCCGGGCAAAGCACTGATGGATACTGCGGCGAAAACCGCGCCAAAACCTATACTGCTCATTTTTTCTTCCGTTTTAAAGTATTGCCAGGGTCACAGGCCAGGCGCCTGGGGCGCCGGCAGCCGGACCGTCTGTCGCACATTGGCCCCAGCCGGGGGCGTGAACTGGAACATCGATGGGGCGGGAGAAGCTTTAGTGTCTATATCGGTAAAGCTTATAGTGTTGCGATTGCCCAGATGATCCACTATCAACAATTCATTTATGATAAACGATTTGGCGTCAACTTTCAAAAGGGCGCCTTTGAATCCTGGCCATGGCTGCCGGGGAATGAGCTTGAGCCCCACCATTTCCGCTCCCACATCGGCCTTGGAAAGGGAGATGTGGAATATTTCATCCAGTGGAGCGTCCCCCGCCAGAAACATGGCAGGCGAGCGGGCGCTGGGTTGCCCCCCCAACAGTTCGGTGAATACCGTGTTGCTTTCCTTGTCGAAATACCACAGTTTCTCTCCGTCCGCCACTATCAGTATTGGCGACGGCTCGTCATACTCCCAGCGCATCCTGCCCGGCTTGCTGATGGCCACCTGGCCGCTGGCCGAACGGATGTCGCCAAAGCCCTTGCTTTCAACCTTCTGGGTGAACCGGGCGGTCATGCCCCGGGTGGCGTCCAGCGCCATCTGCGCTCGTGCGGCCACATCCTCTTTTGGAGCGGCCACTTCCGCGGCGATTCCCTCCCCGGCGATGGTGATGGAAAACGCGGCCAGCCAGCAGGCGGCCATACGTCCTGTCACGGTGTCTCCATGGGGGGGATGGCCAGGGCGAGGGCGGGGTGGGGAAAGGGGATTTTCCCTTCGGCGATTTGGCGGACCGATCTTACATACGCCACATGCTCGCGGACCAGGATCCTCGCCGACAAGGTTTCCACCGTGTCATCCGGCTCCACATCCACAGGGATCTGGGTGATGATGGGGCCGGTGTCCACCCCCTCGTCCACGAAGTGCACGGTGCAACCGGTCACTTTAACCCCTTTTTCCAGAGCCTGGCGGGGCGCGTCCAGGCCGGGGAATGAAGGGAGCAGGGAAGGATGGATGTTGATCACCCTCCCTCGAAAGCGGGACAGGAAAGCGGAAGTCAGCACCCGCATGAACCCGGCCAGGCATACAAGCTCCACTCCATATCTTTTGGCCGTGTCCGCCAACGCTTCGTCGAAGCTGGCCCTGGATGGATGATCCTTGCGCAGCACCACCGCCGTGGCCACCCCTTCCCTATTCGCCCTTTCCAGGGCGTGGGCCTGGGGATTGTCCGATATCACCAGAACCACGGAAAAGGGGGAGCCTGGCCGGCCCGCTTCGTCCAGCAGGGCCTGCAAGTTGGTTCCACGTCCGGAAGCCAGCGCGGCGACTTTAAATTTTTCTGTCATTATTCGCATACCTTCTTATGGGAGTTCCATCTCCACAAGCCTGGATTATCTTCTCCACCATCGCGATGTTCTGGGTGTGGCCGCTTTTGCGGGCTGTAAAGTGGCCCTGCACCGGCCTGCCCAGCAGGTATAGATCGCCGATCAGGTCCAGGATCTTGTGGCGGGCCGGTTCATTTTCAAACCGCAACGGTGTGTTTATCACCTTCTCGTCGTCGATAAGGATGACGTTGGAGAGCCGCCCCCCGCTGGCCAATCCGGCCTCCTCCAGATCCCTGATATCCTTCAGGAACCCGAAGGTCCTGGCGGGGGCGATGGTTTCTTTGTAGTGGCTTCCCGACTCATAGATATAAAAGTGGCTCTGTTCGCCTATAGGCTGGGGGTAGTCCAGATAGTAATGGATGGAAAAGCCGTCGGAAGGCTCCACCGCCAGGTACGCTCCGTCCACGGTGTTTCCCACAGTCAGGGCCCTGTCTATTATGATCGGCTCCACCAGCCCGTCCTGCTCCTTGATGCCGCCTCTTTCGATTATCTGGCAGAACTCGATGGCGGAGCCATCCATGATGGGCGCCTCCACCCCGATTTTTATAAGAAGGTTGCTGATCTGGTAGCTGTGCAGCGCCGAGAGGATATGCTCCACAGTCTTGATCGCCATGTCCCCCACCGCCAGGGTGGTGGAGTAATCGGTGGAACGGACATTCTCTATAAGAGCGGGGATGCTTTGGCCCGAGCTGATATCCCAGAACACTATGCCGGAGTCTGGCGGCAGAGGAGAGAGGATGATGCCGGTTTTCAATCCGGAATGGAGCCCTTCCCCACACAGCACCACGGAGTTTTTCAAGGTTCGCTGCGGGGCGCCGGGCTTTCTGGCCAAGGATATCTTTCCCGGTTTGGCCATGGGCCTCCCTTCATCCTTTGTCCTGTCGCTCTTTGTCTTTTCCGGTTCGCTGGCGTTTTCATGGCCAGGGGCGAAACTTCCCTTCCCCGCTATGGAGATATACTCGCCGGTCAGGTCCACTCCTTCACAGGCCAGCACCGCCAGTTCCAGGAAATTGTATAGCTCCCGGGTGTTTCCCTCGAAGGATGTATGCCCGATGGAGTCTATCAGGTCGTCGTCGATCTTTTCTATCCGCTTGCTGTATTTGTTCGCCAGATCCCGCACCAGCCTCTCCACCAGATCCGGGATATCCTCCGGACGCTCACCGATGGAGAATATCTTTACGGAAACCCCACCAAAAAGATCCAGTATGGCCTTGGCTATGGCCGCCCCTTTTTTCCCTTTATCCAGGGCCGAACCCATCAGACGGATGGAGGCCCCCCCCTTCTGGGCCGCCAAGTGTTCGGCGATCTCTTTTGCCACTTTGCGCTGCAGGCTGGCGGGAAGGGAGCTTATTTTGTCCAGGAACAAAGTCCCACCCCGGGCCTTGCTCATATAGCACTGGTCGGCGTCTTTCCACGCCTCGCCCTTGGAGGGAACGCCAAAAAGCGCGCTTTTGTAGTTTTGGCTTGTAAGGGTCTCGCATGGCACTTCCACAAAGGGCCCTGAGCTGGAGTTGGAGTGGATCATCTTGGCGGCGAATTCCTTTCCACATCCCACAGGCCCGGCGATGAGAACAGGATTGGCGTTCTTCATGGCGTTTTCCATATCCTCTCGGGCCCTGGCCGCTTGGGCCGATGGCCCGGCGAACCAGTTTTCCAGCAACGCTGGCGCCACGGGGGGCCTTTTGGGGGCATGGGCCATAACCTCCTCCCTGGCCGACAGGGCGCCGGACACGGTTCTCAGTATGGTCTCCAGGGTGAAAGGCTTTTCGATAAAGTCAAAAGCGCCCAGCTTGGTGGCCTTCACGGCGGTATCGATGGCGCCATGGCCGCTCATCATCACCACCTCGGTTCCACTGCTCATTTTTTTCAGGATCTTCAGGGTCTGGATGCCATCTATGCCGGGTATCCAGATATCCAGCAGCACCAGGTGTGGAGCCTCGGCGCGGATCATGCGCAGGGCGGTCTCTCCATCTTCGGCCAGGGAGACGGAGTAGCCTTCGTCGGTGAGGATATCGTACAAGACGCCGCGGATGTTTTCCTCGTCATCCACGACCAGAATTTTCCCTTTGTTCATATTAACAACCATGAATCGTAGGCGCCGCCTTCATGCAATGCCATGGGTTAGTGGGATCAGGCGGATTCAAAGTTGATTCTAGCATTAAACCGTCGACAGTTCGATGGTAAACACAGCCCCCATGGGCTTGTTGTCCCGGACATATATCCTTCCCCCATGGTCCTCCACCACCCGGCTTACTATGGCCAGCCCCAGGCCGGTGCCATTTTCCTTGGTGGAAAAATAGGGCATGAAAATCTTCTCCTTTATTCCAGGATTCACTCCAGAGCCGGTGTCCTCCAGCTCCAGGGCTATTTTCCCCTGGCCCGGCATGGCCCGGGTGCGCAGGGTGATCCTGCCATGGCCATTCACGGAAACAAAGGCGTTTTCCACCAGATTTATCAGCGCCCGGCGCATTTGTTCCGTGTCTATGCGCACCGGGGTGACCAGCGGATCCAGCTGGGTTTGCAACTCCACCCCGGGGTTGGTGTCCTCATACAGCTTGACCACGTCGTTGATAATGGCGTGCAGGTCCGCCAATTCCCTTTTGGCCCCCATCTCCTCCTCCGCCGGGAAGTTCCTGTCGGAAAGATCCACCTCCGTCTGTTTGGCGTATCGGGAGAACCGGTCCACCAGCGCCTTTAGCTGATCCACCTCCTGGATGATCACATTGGTGGCGTCGTCGAGCACCTTGGGGAAGTCCGGCGCCTGCTGGCTGAATTTGCGTCGCATCCGCTGGGCGTTTAGCTGGATAGGAGTCAGCGGGTTCTTGATCTCATGGGCGATCTGTCTTGCCATCTCCCGCCAGGCCATGGTCCTTTGCGCCGCCACCAGGTCCGTCACGTCATCGAACACAAACACCATGCCCATATACAGGCCATCATGGTCCTGCAGCACGGAAACGTTGGTCTTCAATATTTTCCTTCGACCATCGTGGCTGAACAGGATTTCCCGTTCGATCTTGTTGCTGCCACTGCCGGTCATGTCCCGGATGACTTTCCGGATGGGTTCCAGATAAGCGGCGCTGAGGGCCTTTTTGTAGTTTTTCCCCTTGGCCATTTCAGGGTCCACCCCGAAGATCCGGGCGGCGGCGTCGTTAATAGTGGTGATAATCCCGGTTCTGTCTATGGATATGACTCCGCCCACATTCTCCAGCACCGCCTCGATATATTTGCCCCAGCGGAAAAGCTCGATGTTGGAGCCGGAAAGCTCCCGGTTCTTGCTTTCGATCTGCTCCTTGAAATTGCGCAGGTCCAGGGTCATCACGTTAAAGGCCTTCACAAGCTTGCCCACCTCGTCGTCTTTGGTGGGCAGGTCGATCCGCACATCCAGGTTCCCCTTGGCCACCTCCACCGTGGCTTCGGAAAGAAGCTCCAGGGGCACGGTGATCCCCTTGGCGATATACATCCCGAACCATATGGCGGAGAACACCACAACCCCGGCCACCAGCAGAAGGGTGATCTGGTATGAGAACTTTATCATCTCCTTGCGCAACGCCAGCTGCTTGTAATCCTGGAAGGTGGTGACGATATCGTGCACCTTTTCTATCATGCTGCGGGAGACCAGCCGCACCACCACCACGGCGCCCTGGGTGGACTCCTGGCCATTCCCGGCGGCGATGGGGATTATGGATATGGCCATGTTTTTCCCCTTGGTGTCCTCCACATAGGACACAGGCTCGCCCACGGCCACCTTGGCCAGCTGCTCCTGTTTGGACCGCAAGTCGTAGAAGAAAAACTCCTTGTTCGGCCCGGTGGCCAGGGCGGTCAGCTCGAAATCGGCGTTATACACCTGCACCATATCCGCGTTGTATTCGCGGATCTTCTGCCGCAGCAGCGCCGTCAGGTTGTTTCGCTGGCCGGGCTTGAGCAGCTCGCGGCTGTGGACAAGGTCCGCCAAAAACGAGGCTTTGGCCTTCATCTCGTCCTGGGTGTTGTTATACATCCCCTCCGCCACCTGCAAAGACTGGGAAAGGGTCCGCTCGATCTTCAGGTTGATCCATCTGTCCACCGTGTCGCTCAAAAGCTCCGAGGCCACAGCGAACATAAGAATGGTGGGGATGAAGGTCAGGGATATGAACGCCACCACAAGCCTGGTCTGAAACTTCGATCCCTCGAAGTACAGCTTCACCACGTTGCGGCCCACCAGGATCAGCAGCACCACCAGCAGCATGGCCAGAAGGTTGAGCACCAGCGCCGCCGCCAGGCCGCCATAGAAGCCGCCGCCGATGGTCGGCTCCTGGAACCGCACCGTCAGCGCCGTCAAGGATATGAAAACCACCGTGGCCCCGGCCAGGACAAACAGCCGCTTTCGCTTCCTTATGGCGGTGATATCCTCCGGGCTGAACCCTTCATACTCCCCCGGCACGAAAACCCATTTGACCAGATTGGCCGCCTTGCGGTAAAACTCCCCGGAATTCATTGAACGCTCTGTCTTCTCCCGGGTGGGGTGGGGCCGGGCTCATGCGCCACATGGAAAGAGCCGGACTGCAGCCATCCTGTGTCAAGATCGAGATAGGAAATAAAAAAGAGGATGTATGTCATCGGTGGTGAGGGATTCATAGACTTGACTTTCAGCCTGGCCTGGGCGTAGTAATCTCCCGGCGCTCCCAGGCTCCGCGCCGTGCCCAGATCCACTTTTCCTGTGGTGTTCACCCACTCCTCCATTTCCCTGGTTGTGGGCAGGATCAGAGGCTCCAAAACCGCAGGGGTATCATTGCCGCCGGTCGTGGGGGCCGTGGGAGTCGATGGGCCGTTGACGGTTTTTTCGTCCGTGTTTTTATATTCCACATCTTTGAGCTCCGCCAGGAAATCTATCTCGTCCTCGGATTTTTCGTCATCCCTCTTCTCCCAGGCCAGGTACTGCTTTTTCAGGGCGTCATATTTCACAACCCTTTTTACCACCACCTGTTTTGCGGTGCGGTCCCAGAACAGGAATCGCTCCTTGTTAACCTGGATCACATAGGTGAACGTCACCGGCGTTCCACTGGATAGCGCTTTCATCGTCTCCGGGGTTAGGGCTCCGGCAATGGACACCGAAACGCCGACTTTTCCATTGTCCACCCCCGCAGCCAGGAAGGAGCCGCCATTGTCCGCCATATCCGCCATGGCGGGGCAGGAGGAAAACGCCAGCGCCACCATTATGATCAGATGTCGCCATGCCAGAAAGATCGCGCCGCAGGAAGAGGCGCATGGGCCTAACGAATGCTGAGATTTATTCCGCATAATTATATTACTACGTACACCGCATGGTTCTGGGTTAACCTCGGACAGGCTTGAAAGCCAGGGCCGCCAACGGGGGCAAAGTGATGGTCATGGTGCATGGCCAGTTTCCATAAGGCGCCGCTTCGGCGCTCACCCCACCATGGTTGCCCATGTTGGATCCGTAATAAGCCTCCGCGTCCGAAT
>JAOUPQ010000155.1 GCA_029879765.1 Nitrospinota bacterium
TTTAAACCACAGTCTTTGTCTTTATCAATACTGCGACAAAATGTCTTAAAAGTCTATCAATTTCAGTTTAAGGTGTCAATTATCCCAAACCGGATTGATCGGAGGGGAAAGGCCTGTCTTTTCACCTAGTTTGGGGGAATAAAATGATAGCGATATAGTGTTTGGGCTGGAAAAACGCTCCCTTACGAACCAAGGAAACGGGCCGTAACTCCCTCTAGTGGCATAGTACTACTTACAGATCCTTCCTAAACCAGCACCAAGAGGTTCTCGGATATTTACATACTGGGTTTTACGGGATCCAAGGATCCAAATGGCTGTATCTCTCTTTCTCTAGCGTGCTTCAGCATTTTTTGTTTTCATATCAGCACAACGTTACGCTTAACCATTGAACTTGTGGCCAACACAATAGGTTATAATTATGTGGCATTCATCTTTCATTCCACCTGAGAGGATAAAGCGCTAATACACAGAGAGATACAGCTAACATGTCATTTTGCCAATCCAAATACGCTATTACCACATTAATATTTTTATCTGTACTGCTTGCCCCCATTCCCAGCCAAGGCGCCCATTCTGGTAGTATCTGCTATGGAAGCACTTCCAAAGGCAGACTAGAAAATGGTGTCCAGTTACCGATGGAGGGGCCAAACTTTATCGGTTACAGCCGCCTGGGCCATGCTCTTGGCCGAACCTTTGTTCACGACAAGGTAAAAACTTCACTGCTGATCGCATACCAAAAGCTGCAAATCGAGACACCGGGCAAGGTGTTCAAATATGCGGAAACCGGCAACAAAAAAGGAGGATCATTCTATCCGCACAAGTCTCACCAGAACGGCTTGTCTGTGGACTTCATGGTTCCAGTGATTGATCAAAAAGGGAGGTCTGTCCACCTTCCTAGTAATATATGGAACAAGTTCGGCTATTCCATTGAGTTTGACCAGTACGGAAAATACGAAACTGGAGCATACATTTATAGAATCGATTTCGAGTCGATGGCGACCCACTTATCTATGCTGGCCAAAGCGGCCAAAGAGACGGGGATCGATGTGGATCTTGTAATATTTGATCCAAAGCTGCAGCCAAAGCTATTTGCTACCCGGATCGGGCCTTATCTGAAAAAGAACCTCAGGTTTTCCAAAAAGAGGTCGTGGGTACGCCACGACGAACATTACCATGTAAATTTTAAGGTCCAATGCAAATAGAATACAGAGGTTAGGTAACAGCATGTGAAATCCACAAACCAAGCGACGCTCTAATAATGCTAAGTCTTCAGCTTACCTCCCCTTCACAACCTCCGCAGGTAATACTTCATCGTGTCGCCTTCAATTCCATCCCCTTCCAGCTTCGCCGTTGTGCACCGTGAGACCCACGAGTGTATATCCGGGTAGCTTCAGGGGTGGCTGGAGGTGAGCAGAAGCACCTGGCCCGGCGTCATGTTCCGCAGCGCCGCCGCGCTCTGCAGCACCGGCATCCCCATGCCGCAGGGGCCCAGGTCCAGTCTTTTATCCGGCGCCAGCTCAGGCTCCGGGGTTTTTTCTATCTCCCGGCGGATATCTTCAATATCGCGCAATGGCGGTCTGTCCCATGCTTTCATCACAATTCTCCTGCAATCTGATAACACAACTGTTTGATGATTATTTCACGGCGGCGATTCATCCCCGGCTCCACGACAGCCACCCGGCGAAAATCCTCTTCACCAAAGGGGTGAGCCTGGTCTTGTTATAAGCGTCCGCCACCCGCCTGATCGCCTCGGCCTGGGTGGGGTATGGATGGATCACGTTGGCCAGCCCCCCCAGCCCCATCCCGGCGGCCATGGCCACCGATATCTCGCCGATCATCTCCCCGGCGTGGGCCGCCACGATGGTGGCGCCCAGGATCCTGTCGGAGCCCTTCTTCGTGACCACCTTGACGAATCCCTCATTCTCCCCGTCGACGATGGCGCGATCGTTTCCGCTCATCTCCACTTTGTAGACGGCGGTTTCCATTCCCAGCTCGCCCGCGTCATGCTCATACATCCCCACATGGGCGATCTCCGGCTCGGTGTATGTGCACCATGGCATGTTAAGCGCCGAAAGCCGCGCCCGCCCCCGGAACAGCGCGTTCTTGAGCACAATCCGCGCCGCCGCGTCCGCCGCATGGGTGAACCTGCTCGCCATGCACACGTCCCCGGCTGCGTATATGTTCCGGTTGGCGGTCCGCAGAAAATCATCCACCCCCACGCCCCGGCGCGCATCCTGCGCCACCCCCGCCGCCTCCAGGTTCAAGCCTTCCACGTTCGGCTTGCGCCCCGCGCCGATCAGTAGCTGGTCACACTCCAGGGTTTCCTCCCCCTGCTCACCTGTTATGGTCACCAGCTTCTTCCCATGGGCGGAGGCGACCCGAAGAGGCTGGGCGTTTATTCGCGTCTGCACCCCTTCGCGCCGGAAGACGCTGGCCAGCAGCTCGGAAGCTTCCGGGTCCTCCCTGGGCAGGAGGCGGCCCCGGGAAACGATCACCACCTTCGATCCGAGCCGGGCGAAGGCCTGGGCCAGCTCGCACCCGATGGGCCCTCCGCCGATGACCAGCAGCGAGGCGGGGAGAGAGGTCAGGTTGAACACGGTTTCGTTGGTCAAAAAGCCCGCCTCCTCCAGCCCTTCGATATCCGGATGCGCCGCCCTGGCGCCGGTGGCGATCACCGCTTTTTTGAACCGCAAAGTTTGGCCCGCCACCTCCACCCTATCCGGCCCGGCGAACCTCCCCTCACCGAAGAACACATCCACCCCCGCCTCGGTGAAACGTTGGGCGGAATCGTGGGGGCTGATGCCAGCTCTTATTTTTCGCAGCCGCTCCATGATTTTGGGAAAATCCTCGGGTTCTGTTTTTGCGCCGGTCAACCCCAGCCTGGCGGCGTTTTTCATCTCGTGGGCCAGCCTGGCGGGTCGGATCAGGCTCTTGGAGGGGACGCATCCCACATTCAGGCAATCCCCCCCCATCAAATGGCGCTCCACCAGGGCCACCTTTGCCCCCAGCCCCGCCGCGCCGATGGCGCAAACCAGCCCCGCCGTCCCCGCCCCCACCACCACCAGGTTATACATCGGCGCCGGTTTCGGGTTTTTCCATGTGTCGGGGTGCACGTTGGAGAGCAGGGTTCGATTGCTGTCATCCATGGGCTCCAGGGCAAAACGCCAGGAGTCACTCATCGTCATTTTCCTGCAGTTCCATCTTTTCCGCCAAGGCGCGGCGCGCGATGCGGGTGATATACACCGTCACGGCGATGGTGGCCACCAGCCCCAGGCCATACATGGCCCATTCGGCGTCGGTCCGCTGCCGCGCCACGGAATTGTCCCCCAGCATGGCCAGCGAGCCAGCCAGCGAGCCGATGTATACATACATCAGGCTGCCCGGCGCCATCCCCACCAGCGAGGCCCAGAAGAAATGCTTCAGCGAAACCCGGGTCAGCCCATAGGCGTAGTTGAGCAGGTTGAAGGGAAATACCGGCGACAGACGGGTGAGCCCCACGATCTTCCATCCGTCGGTGGCGATGGCGTGATCCATGGCGCGGAACATCGGCTTCCCCTCGATCCATCGGGCCACCCAATCCCCCGCCAGATATCGCCCCACCAGGAAGGCCGCCGTGGCGCCCATGGTGGCGGAGAGCAGGGCTATGATGGTCCCCTTCACCACACCGAAGATGACTCCGGCGCCCAGGGTGAGGATCGATCCGGGAATGAACAACACACACGACACTGTGTATAGGAGGGCGTACATGAAAATGCCCACCCACCCCAACTGGTCGATCCATGCCAGGAGGCTCTTTAGATGGGTGGTAAGGTCCAGATAATTCCAGGAGGCTATGACACCCACCACCAGAAAAACCATCCCGGCGGATTTGATCCAGGATGAAATGGGGCCTTTCCTCTTTTCGATATTCTTGTCTCCGCTCAATCTATTTCCTTCTCATCTCGTTCAACATCCGGTTGCAACAGGCGCGCTCCATCCGCCCTTCGTCGGCTGTCATAATCCACATAGCCATATGGGGCCAGCACGGGCGCAGGCGGCAGGGACACAAAATACAACGCAATGTGGCGCCAGGAAGGCGGCGATACTGGAAACGGAGGCGACGCTCCTGCGAAGTGGATTCCTGCTCATACTATCTTGTTTCCTGGCCGCCATATCCGTAATTCATAAAATCTGATCCCAACTGGCGACTTTTGTCGTTACAATCATTCTATAGTATAAATCCGTCCGGCACGACACCAGCCGAAAAGGGAGCAACCGGCCATTGCATGGGGGGCGTTTTCTGTGGATGGCTTTTATCCCGCATCCGCGCTATTATCTTTACAGATACATAAGGAGATCCCATGGAAAAGCGGCAATTGAGCTTCGACTCCTACGGAGAAGTTCTGCAGGAAATCGAAAGCCTGGAAAAGACCGGATATGAGATCAAGGGGAAGTGGAGCCTGGGCCAGGCTTGCTCCCATCTGGATTATTACTACAGGGGTTCGCTGGACGGATTCGACCATATGTTCCCATGGATCGTCCGCTTGCTGCTGGGCAAACCGGCGCTTTGGTGGTATATGCGGGTGGGGGACAAGGAGGGGAATCCCACGGCGCCCGACTCTGTCCCGCCCCAGAATGTGGACGAAGATAAGGCGATCAGGAGCATAAAGGATAGCCTGCGCCGCCTGGCCAGCGCCGAAAGGCTGCACCCATCCGGATTATTCGGCGCCCTTTCCGTGGCGCAATGGAAGAATCTGCATCTAAAACACGCTGCCCACCACCTAGGATTTCTGATTCCAAAAACTTGAGTGGATCCGTTGTTTTTTATACAACCAGATATGCGGGGGGCATCGGCGCATAATACGGATCAACGCCCATGAGCCAGGCGCCTGAACCTTCATCGGGAAGATGGATTGCGCCATCCCATGCGGCCCCCATGGCCGTGGTCGTTTTGTCCCTGATGTACTCCGGATGGTTTTTCCACCTTTCCATGGACCGGTTCAACTCCCTGGCCTGCGTCCTGGACTTTATCCATATCGATTCCGCCTGCTACTTCACCGCCCATGGCCGATTCATGTGGTCCAACGCGCTGATGAGCGGCTTTTTCGAACATCATGTCTCCCCTATTCTGCTGGTGGTTTCCGCTTTCTACCTTGTCAGTGATTCACATTGGTTCATCCTGCTGTTCCAGGCCGCCTCCGCGGGGCTGGCCGCCATCCCCCTTTTTTACTTCGCCCGGGGCGCCTTGAAAAGCGATCTGGCCGGGCTGCTGGTGGCCATGGCTTATCTGGCCAACGGCGAAGTCCACCGCGCCATACTCTTCGACTATCACATGTACGCCCATTTTCCCCTGTTCACCTTCGCCACGGCGGCGGCCCTGCAGGTGGGGAAAAACCGCCTTGCCATGCTGTTTGCCTTTCTGTTGCTGGCCACCCAGGAGGACGCTTTCATCACTCTGGCCGGAGTGGGGTTATACGCGGCGGTGATTCTGCGGGATATCAAGAGAGCAGGCGCCATTTGGCTCGGTTGCGCCATCTGGGCCGGATTGGTGTTTCTGGTGGTGTATCCGTGGCTGGGGGCCCCTTCTCCGGAAGCTGTGGAGATCGGTATCAGCCCGGCGGGAGTGAAGATGGAGACGAGTGGCTTCAAATACGGCATACGATACGCCTGGCTGGGCGGATCGCCCAAGCAGATCGCCGCGGCTTTCGCCACTTCGCCGATCCAGACCACCGGCAAGCTGCTGGCAGAGCCAAGCCGGGTCTACTCATGGAAAAGGTTCTCCATCGGTTTTCTGCTCCTCCCCTTCCTTTCCCTCACCGGCGTTCTTATTCTTTTCTGGCCATCCATGGAGCTTTTTTTGTCCGACTACGAGATGTCGTATCGTCTTTTGGGCCATTACCCATTGCTCCCGGTTTCCACCTGGTTTCTGGCCGCCACGCTGGGAGTGGCCAACATCCGGCGTATGGCTGGGTTGGGCCTGGGCAGCCGGGTGGCGGGATCCCTGAGTGTGGCGTCATGCGCGGCGCTTTTCGCATCCCAGTCTTTTTTCTCCTTCAGCCAGGGGGCGCTCCCTTTCATGGCGGACAACCCGAATGGAATAAGCCCCGAGGTCAGGGAGCATGGAAGAAAAGGGCTGGATGTTATCTCCCGGATTCCCGACGCCGCTTCATTGGCGGCGCATCCAGGTCCACTTAGCCATCTTAATCATAATCCCAACGCTTATCTTTTCGTGGGTATGGATAAGTTCCCGTTCACCCAAAAAAAGATCGAGTACGTGGTTCTGGACGGGAAGGATCCCCATAAATTCCGCAACCGCCTGTGGCAGGCCGATGATCCGCGCAAAATGCTCCTGACCGGGGATTTCGGGCTGGTGGCCCAGGACGACCATGTGTACCTGTTCCGCCGGGGGGCTGAAAAGAAGATGGATTACACCATGTTCCTGGAGCGATTCGCCACTTTCATGGGAAAGAGCCTCGCTTTCGACTCAAGGGTCGGCGCCCTGTCATCTCCCGCCATCCCTCTGGCGCCGGGGGAATATGAGGCGGAATATATCATCGATATGAAGGCTGTGTGCGGTTTCGGCGGGGGGGAGGCCAAGGTCCTGGTGGACGGGCAGACTGCGGCCAACATGACCCTGGACTGCTCCTCGGCCAGGGAAGATGGTTCGACCTCCATCACCCTCCCTTTTGTGGTCAAGGCGGACGCTCCGGCGCCGGTCTCCCTCTGGATCACGGGCAAAGGCTTCAGCCGGGAAACGGCTTTTCGGATCCGCATGAGCTTTGCCACTTTCATAAAAAACGTCGGACGCGACAAACCATAGGCCAGGCATGGGATGGCGCCGGTTACCGTGAAGCTACCTCCTCGGACATATCCATCATGGCCTCCACATCCGAATCCTCCGCCGGCGTCCCGGGCGGGACCGCAATTATGAACACGCTTCCAGCCCCCGGGGTGGATTCCACCCGGATATAGCCGCCATGCGCTTCCATGATGTCGTGACAGTAGGCAAGCCCCAGGCCGTTGCCACGCTCCCCCGCCGTCCCCTGGCTGGTGGTCTTCCGTGTGCTGTCGAAAAGGTGGTTGATCATTTCGCCGGGGATCCCCACCCCGGTATCGCACACCGCCAAAGCGCCCGGCTCATTCTGCGGCTGGTATATGGTGACACTGTCTCCCTGGCGACAGAACTTCACAGAGTTTGAAAGCAGGTTTTGTATCACCTCTCCGTATAGATAATAGTCAGCGAAAAGGAAATATTCGGCGGGGACCTGGTTTATGATTCGCACCCCCTTTTCGGCTGCGCGGAAATCCTCCACCTGCACTATCGTTTCAACCATAAGCTGCACATTCA
>JAOUPQ010000016.1 GCA_029879765.1 Nitrospinota bacterium
GGCATCTCCTTTCTTAAAAAACTTATGGTGCATTACCCAAAGCCCATTATAATAGTCAGCTCGGTGGCGCAAAGGGGAAGCACCTTAAGGCAGAGAGCCGAGGAGATAGGCGCCGTGGCCGTAGTGGACAAGGAAGAGCTGAAGCTTTACGAGGGGCTGGACACCGTGAGCCGGGTGTTGCGGCCCAAGGTCAAACTGGCCGCGGAAAGAGTGATAAAAAAGCGCCCATCCGACGATATCAAGGATATCTGAGATCCGAAGGGCGACACTGTATAAAAAAAAGCGTTGATTGCCGACGTTTTCCAAATATAATTATCTGTTCATTTAACTGAGGCGAATTATGGAACAACGGAAAATTGTGAATATTGTTTCGAAAACAAACGAAATGATTTTAGATGAAGCACTCTCTTTGGAGGAGGTGGAGGCTGTTATCCATTCTTTGACCAGACATTTCCTCGACAATCTGACTGAGATTTCGGACATCGATTATTTCCAGGATCGAATCAACGACATGATGGACAACTACGTGGAAACCCACTTCGAGGAAAATTTCGAAGAAAACGCCGGCTGACAAACAGCATGGGCAAAGTCTTGGGCCGGGTTCCGGCCAGGCCTTATGATACGGCTTCCTTATATGTTTGACATTGACTAACCTGTATGTATTTGCTAGAGTTCAGAGGAATCCACGCCTGTATTTTTACAGCGGTGGAGGCCCCAGGGGAGCACAACACAACGACATTGGATAGAATATGACCAAATCCGAAATGGCGGAGAAGCTTGCGGAGAAAATAAACGTAAGAAAGCAACAGGCCGAGGATATTATCAACATATTCTCAGGAAGCATCATTGAGGCCCTGGCCAAGGGTGATAAGGTCGAGATAAGGGGTTTTGGCTCGTTCAGAGTTCGTGACAGAGCGGAGAAGCAGGGACGAAACCCCAAAACTGGCGAGAAAGTCCATGTGCCAGCCAAAAAGGTTCCTTTTTTCAAGACTGGCAAGGATTTCAGAGAATCGGTTGACGGCAGCGAAACCGAGTCATCAAGCGACAATTCATAAACATATTCTTTTTCCCCCATCCCCCTCCCCCGCTTAAACCATACTTTCTTTCTTCCTTGGCGCGGATCCATTTTCGCGCCCCTGACACACCCTCCTGATCAAAGAGGCGGAACTATCATAAGCAGACCGTAAAGCAAACTCTATCCTTCTTTCCCATGAATGGATATAATAAATAGTGAACATGATGACAGCAAAAGCCTTTTAGTGGCCATGCTCCTGGCGGAACCTGGGGAGAGTGAAGAATGGACGACCTATGAGCATCGACTTTACGGGAAAGACAGCCCTGGTGGTGGACGACTACCACAGCATGAGGGTGGCGCTGAAGGAGCTGTTGCTAAGCTACAATCTTCGTATCATCGAAGCCCAGAACGGCCTGGAAGGGCTGGAAATTATCAGGAAGAAAAAGCCGGATATGGTGTTCACCGACATCGTCATGCCGGTGATGGATGGGCTGGAGCTTTGCCAGGAGATAAAATCCGACCCCGAACTGCTCAACATACCAGTGGTGGTTCTCTCCACCCACTCCGACGCGGCGTATATCCTCAAGGCGATCCATAACGGAGCCGACGATTACCTCCCCAAACCGATAGAACCTGGCCTGCTGACAAAAGTCTTGTCGAGGATAACCGATGGCTGAAAAAGAACGGGGCGGGCTGGACAGGATGCTGGTGCGCATCACCCACCTGGACAGGTTGCTGAACCTGGTGGGGGAAGTCATCATCACCTCCAACTCCATAGCCACCACTAACCGAAGGATCCAGGAGTATTACGACAGAGGCGCGACCCTGGACAAAATGTCCATAGACATGATCAAGGTCGTGGAGGAATCCTCCAGCCGCATCTCAGGAGACCTGCACAGCCTGGTGATGGATATCAGGATGGTGGAGATCAAGGGAACTTTCCAAAGGTTCCGCCGCCCCGTGCGAGACATGGCCAAGGAAGCGGGCAAGAACGTGGAGTTGATCACCTTCGGCGAGGAAACGCTGGTGGACAAAACCATCTCCGAAAAGCTGTACGACCCTATCAACCACCAGGTGCGCAACGCCATCGACCACGGCATCGAGGACCCCCTGGAGCGGCAGAGGATGGGCAAACCGGCCATCGCCACCCTCACCTTGAAGGCCTATCAGCTGGAAAATTTCATATTCCTGGAGATCAGCGACGACGGCCGGGGCATGGACCCTGATGTAATCCGGAAACATGCGGTGGACCGGGGGCTTATAGGCTCCGACGACGCCCAGAAGCTGCCCAACGAGGAAATCCTCAAGTTCATATACCATCCCGGTTTTTCCACCAAAACCTACGCCAGCGAAATATCCGGTCGCGGGGTGGGGATGGATGTGGTGAAAAACAACATCGAGGAACTGGGCGGCGAAGTGATGATATCGAGCATAGTTGGGGAAGGAACCAAATTCACATACAAAATCCCCCAGGTCACCGCCGTCAACATCCTGGATTGCCTCACCGTGCGCGCGGGGAAAAACCTATACGCCATCCCCATATTAAACGTGGTCTCCACATTGCTGGTGAATGTCGCAAAAACCAACCTGGCCTTCGACAAAGGCAGAACCATCACCTACCTGGGATCGATCATTACCCTGTACGACCTGAACGAGCTTTTGGGGGAAAAACCCCTGGAAACCTCCGATGAGGTCACCGTGGTTATCGTGGAAGCGAAGAACGGGCGAATCGCCCTCATCGTCAGCGAGCTTCTGACCCCGGAAAAGCTTGTCTACACTCCCCTGGAAAAGATATTCAAGGTCCAGGGAATATCCGGCGTCACCATGATGGGCGCCAACAAGATGGGGCTGATCATCGATGTGGTGGAGCTTATAAACCGATCCAAGGGGATAGCCGTGGGCGAGGCGGTGGATGAGCGGGAAGCGTTGATCCGCAAATCCCTGGAATCGGCCTCCAGGGAAGAACCTCTGGTGGAGCCTATCATCAAAAAAGAAGATGAGGAGGACCAGCAAGAAGCGGACGCGGAAAAAGGAAAGGTCCTAAGCTCCGATATCGGCAGGGAAATATCCCACCGCGAGGAATTCCTGATGGAACTGGAGGAGATGATCAACAGCGCCGGGGAGAATGTGCTGTCCCTGGAGCGAAACCCGGCGGATAACGAGCTGATCAACAAATCGTTCCGGGACTTTCATTCGATAAAGGGCAACCTGATGATGGTGGGGCTCACGGAACTCGGAGCGTTCATCCACGATATCGAAGGGATCATGGACAGGGCCAGGGAAGGCGCCATCTCCCTGGACAGCAATATCATAGACATCCTGCTCGACGCCACCGACACATTGAAGGATGCCCGATTATCGCTTATCAAAAACCAGGCCCCGGTCATCAGCGCCGACCTTATCCGCTCCCTGGCCAAATATAAAAAACCGGTGGAGAAGAAGACCGCCGAATTTGTGGATGTCCATCAGCGCACCTTCCGCCTGGGGCCCCTGGCCCAATTCAACCTTCTGGCAAGGCGTCATTCCGGCCAGTTCATATACCAGCTATACCTATCCTTCCAGCCGCAATACCAGCAGCCCTTTCTGGTGGCGCTTCTGATCCTGCGAAGGCTGACCCGGATCGGGCATATTTTCGGCTCCGTCCCCAGCATAGAGGAGATCGAAAGCCAGAATATCGGCTCCCAGATCAAACTGATGTTCTCCTCCAATCTGGATGAGGGGAAGGTGCGCGCCTGGATCGAGAAATACCTGGTGAAAAACTACGACGTGACGGAATATGAAATCATAAAAACAGGCTGAATATGACTGATATAACGTTGGCCGGATCGGAAAGCGAGACCTTCGGCGGCCTGGGGGCCGTCCTGGAAGAAAAGGGAGAGCCATACAGGAGGCTGAATCTGGAACTGACCGATCCACGCTTCTTCGAGGCGCAGGGAGAAGACTTTCCGGCCACCATTGTGGCCAGATTCCACGAGGGGGACCTGGCCTCCATCAAAGCCATGCAAAGCTATAGGTTGAAAAAACCCTGCGCCCAGTTCATTTTCCTGACGAACAAACCGATTTCCACCCCCGTTCTAACCCTCATGTTCAACGAAGGAGCGTTCGGCATTCTCGAAGAGCCCATTGCCAAGGAAAGCGCCCTTTTGCTGGTCCGCCAGGCGATTAAAAAATCAAAATGGGATATGGACGAGCTGGCCCGGGGTGAAGAACTGGCCCAGATCAATAAAGCGCTGCAGGGAAAGCTGGACCGGCTGGAGACAGACCAGAGCCGTCTGCGCGAGATTGTGGACCAGTTGGAGCGAATGTTGATAAAAACCCTGTCAGACAAGCTGTTCAAGGCATCCAGGGTGAAAATCCTCCTGGTATCCGCTTCTGATTACCAGCGCAACGTATTGTCCGAAGAAATAGGAAAAGCCGGGTTCAACGTGACCACATGCAAAGATGGCAAGGAGGCGATGTCGCTGCTCAAGAAAGTTAAACCCAATATCGTGGTGAGCGACCTGGAACTGGACGACATGAGCGGCGTGGAACTGGCGGCAAATATAAAGTCGGACGCCTCCAACCCGAATGCCCATTACATTGTGATAACATCCAGCCCGGAGAAGGCGCCCTACATCATGGCCCCTGGTGGA
Organism: Nitrospinota bacterium; assembly: GCA_029879765.1. GTDB lineage: Bacteria > Nitrospinota_A > UBA7883 > UBA7883 > UBA7883 > JAOUMU01. The sequence goes on from JAOUPQ010000016.1 coordinate 4,648, forward strand.
GGGGTGGACGATTGTGTGGTGAAGCAGACCAGCGGAAAGAGCCATTACCAGCTAGTGGCCCGAATCGCCTTGGGCGCCTTAAACCTGTAACCCCCAATAACAAAGCCCCGGACAAAACCGCGGACGGAATTATATCTTGATCTCTCCGATGACGGGATGGTCAGACACCGCCACCTCCACATAAAGTTCATGCATCTGGGGAGTGGTATACGGAATATGGATGACCAGGGTTCCGGAAGCGTACAGGGCCCAGCTTATATCCTCTCCGATGATGACACTGGGTATACCCGCATTGGCCTTCCATCCATTCAGCTTGTTGATTTTGTTGCGGGCCACACCGTTCATCTGGTTGGTAAGCTCCCCGATGGCTCCTTCCACATCCGCGTCGCGGTGGTTGGTGTATGGCTTCTCGGCGAATAACATGTTGGTGGTGATTTCGCAGATCGCAAGTTTGTCGAAAGATATGATGAACAGGCCGGAATAATCCCCGGTGAAGGCCAACGAACCCGCGGCGTCTCCTTTGATATAGGCGTGCTCGGTCAGCGTCGCCGCCTTGGTGCGAGCCTCAATCTTGGTCATCCCCATGGTCTCGATCACTTCTTCCACCGACTCCATGAAGGCTTTGACGATCTTGCCTACCTCAAGCTTGTTCAAATGATCCGACGACACCTTGGGCGGGGCTGGCGTTTTCTTCATAATATCCTCGTATATTTTCCTTGTTTCAGCTTCAGGCCGATTTTTTCGCTATCCAGCCAACCTTCAAAGGAAGGTTTCCGAAAGCATTTTACTCCAAACCCATTCTATAAAACAGCTTTGGCTACATCCTGGCTGACCAGAAATTTTCCCAATCAGGCCAAACTAATCCTCTAGCTTTTTACGACCTACAAAGTTTATCATGTCGGTCAAAGTTTAACACTCATATTTTGCGCTGGCAGGGCGCCAGCCAACCCCAAAAAGGAGCGCAATGGCCGGAGAATACGTATTCACCATCAGCGGGCTGTCCAAAGCCCACGGGTCCAAGACCCTGTTCGAGAACATCAACCTCTCCTTCTACAACGACGCCAAGATCGGCATAGTCGGGGAAAATGGCTCGGGAAAATCGACCCTGCTCTCCATCATGGCGCAACAAAGATCCGATTTCACCGGGGAAGCAAAACCCCGGAAGGGTGTGAAAATCGGCTACCTCCCCCAGGAGCCGGCTCTCACCCTCGGCAAGACCGTCCGCCAGAACGTGGAGGAAGCCTTCGCCCAGATTAAGGGGCTCATCCATGACTACGAGAAAATCTCCGAAAGCATGGCCACCGGCCTTTCGGATGACGAAATGGAAAAAGCCCTGGAAAAGATGGGGAAGCTGCAGGACCAGATCGACGCCGTCAGCGGCTGGGAGTTGGACCACCAGGTGGAGATCGCCATGGACGCCCTGGTCCTACCCCCGGATGATATGGAAGTGGAAAAGCTATCCGGGGGCGAAACCAGGCGCGTGGCCCTCTGCAAGCTGCTGCTGCAAAAGCCGGACATGCTGCTGCTGGACGAACCCACCAACCACCTGGACGCGGAGACGGTGGAATGGCTCGAACAGGCCCTCATCGACTTTCCCGGCAACGTGATAGTGGTGACCCACGACCGGTACTTTCTGGACAATATCACCAAGTGGATCCTGGAGCTGGACAACGGAAGGGGTATCCCTTTCGAGGGCTCATACTCCGCCTGGCTCAAGGCCAAGGCGGAGAGGCTGCGCCTGGAGAACCGCCAATCCGCCTCTTTTTTCAAGCACATGGAGCGGGAACTGGCCTGGATCAGCTCCAGCAAAGGGAAAAGCCAGGGGGGCGCCAGGATAAAGGATTTCGACAAAATAAAATCCGGCGGCCCGAAAGTGGAGAAGAACCTGCAGGATATCCAGATCGCCCCGGGCCCGGAACTGGGCGCCTCCGTCATTGAGGCCAAGGGACTGGGAATGAGCTATGAGGACAGAATCCTGTTCAAGGATACGGACTTCATCATACCCAGAGGCGCCATCGTGGGAATTATGGGCCCCAACGGCGTCGGCAAGACAACCCTTTTCCGTTTGATCACGGGCCAGGAGACTCCCACCTCCGGCAGCCTGAATATCGGCCAGTCTGTCAAGCTTGCCTATGTGGATCAGAAACGCGAGGACCTGGACGGAAAGAAGACCGTGTTCGAGGAGATCGCCGGTGGCGCGGATCTTATGGATCTGGGGGATGTGAAAATCAACTCCCGGGCCTATGTGGCCGGATTCGGCTTCAAAGGACAGGATCAGCAGAAGAAAATAAAGGACCTGTCCGGCGGAGAGCGCAACCGGGCCCACCTGGCCAAGCTTCTGCGCAAAGGAGGCAACGTCTTGCTGCTCGATGAACCCACCAACGACCTGGACGTGGCCTCGTTGCGCAGCCTGGAAGACGCCATCCTCGGCTTTTCCGGATGCGCCATGGTGATCAGCCACGACCGTTTCTTCCTGGACCGCGTCGCCACCCATCTGCTGGTGTTCGAAGGGGATGGCGCCTTGCGCTGGTTCGAAGGCAACTACGCCGAATACGAGGATGCGAGGAAAAGGGAACTGGGAGGCAGGGAAGAGAGCCGCCGGAACAAGTATAAGAAACTGTCGATAAAATAGGCCTTGTAATAGGATTGCCTGGCGAGGAGTGATAAAAAAAAGAAAGCCCGTGGTGGTGAGGGGTACCTCCACGGGCCATTTTGCACGGTTTCGAGATTTGGTTGGGGAAAGGAGGGATCTCAAAACCCTGCAAATTACATTTGCGTTAACTTATTCTTCTCTTCCGTTTATATTATAGCAATTTAGGCGCCAATGCTCAATCCTTTATCTTTCAAAGGATTCACATCTTTATCTGACGTCTTTTACTACGTATAAAGTAACATTCCTACAAATTATGTTTCTTTTCTCTACCTCTATTTTGATGCGGTCCCCATATTTTGGATTCTCAAATATTTCGTTTTTACATCAAGATTCTGCAATTGTTCCTTGTTGGGACATTTGACCAGATATCGGAGTACACCATTTTCGTCCTGAGATAGGACAGGCGTCATTATGCGCACCCCTTATCCTGCTATATCTGTTTGTATATATATGCCTTGCACGATGGCATCGTATTTGCTCCATAGGTTTGCAAGGTATCAAATCAATTTTAGATTGGAGAAATAGAAATGCAATACTTTACTGAATCCAAAGACAGCTTTCTTTTTGTTTTCGAAGGAGTCCGCCACATCCTTTCCATAACCGGAATCGTGGCCCTGGTAATTTATGTAATCTTGTAGTTGACAACTGTGGTCATGAGAAAATAGGCTTATTGTTTTATCTTGAATCCGCCGCGTATCTGATTTGGATAACGGCGAAAACAACTACATAAAATTCTATGACCACTGCAAAAGACCAAGGCGCCGGTAGCCCCAAGACGAGAAGAGGCTTGAATCCGGAAAATATCGCGCATCTAAACTGGCCTCTTCACATTTTTCTTTGGATCACGGGCGTTCTCATCTGCACGGCGATCCTGATCGAAAGTTACCTTCAGCTCAAAGGATCGAGCTATCACATTTTGGGATTCATCCAGAATTTCGGCTTTCTGGAAAAATACACCCGGGCCGACTCCCCCAGCAAGGGGATATGGCACCTGATCGGCATCGTCGGCTCCGCATGTTTCATCATCATGATGTCCTATTCGATCCGCAAAAGATTCAGCTTCATGGTGGACGTGGGCTCGCTTCGCTCCTGGCTGGATGTTCACATGTTTCTGGGGATTGTGGGCACTATCCTCACCACCACGCATACCACATATAAATTCGGCGGCCTGGTCTCCATCAGCTTCTGGTGCATGGTCATTGTCGCCTCCAGTGGCCTTCTGGGCCGCTATCTGTACGGATGGATCCCCCACCAGGTATCCGGAAAAGAATTGGAGATGGAGGAGATCCGCGCCTATCTGGAGGCCTCCGACCAGCAGATGCAGGACGCCCTGGGCAAGGACCCTCAGATTGTGAATTATTACGACCGCATAAGCTCCCCTCCCGGGTCCGACCAGGACAACGCCGTGGTGGCGATATTCAAGATGTTCTTTTACGACCTGGCCAACACACTTCTTATCGGCAAAATCTGGGTGGAGCTGATGTCGGACAAAACCATGCCCACCAGCGTGAAGAAACAGCTTTTCTCCATGATCCGGGAAAAGAACAACATGCTGCGGTCTCGCAACTTTCTGTCCACGGCCCAGCGCCTGCTGCACTATTGGCACGTCTTCCACAAGCCCCTGGCTGTGATGATGTTCATTGTCATGTTCATACACATCATTGTCTGGTATCTTTTCGGGGCTCACGAGATCTAAACCTAAGAGGAAAAAGGCGCCAAACACATGGATCTGCTTCTAAGCGTATTCGAGGCCTACCCGGTCCTCATCTCCGCCATTATCCTGGGGGGTGTGACCGTGGTTCCATATCTGCTTTACGAAAAGCACAAGTCAAAAAAGGTCCTGGCGGCCATCGACAAAGCCAAAAGGCTCGGCCTTTGGGAGCCTGTGACCATGCATCCGAAAGTGAACCGGGATATCTGCATCGGCAGCGGCGCCTGCGTTTCCGCCTGTCCGGAGGGGAAGATTCTGGGACTGGTGGACAATAAGTCGATGACCGTGTGCGCCTCCGAATGCGTCGGCCATGGCGCCTGCGCCAGGGCATGCCCGGTGGGGGCGATCGAGCTGGTCTTCGGCACGGAACGCCGGGGAGTGGATATTCCCCAGGTGTACCCCAATTTCGAAACAAATGTAAAACGCCTTTTTATTGCAGGAGAGCTGGGCGGGATGGGGCTTATCAGAAACTCCGTCACCCAGGGAAAAGAGGCCGTGGGATACATCACAGCCGCATTGAAGGAAACCCCCTACAAGGCGCAGGGAGTGATCGACCTGCTGATAGTCGGCGCCGGCCCGGCCGGGCTTTCCGCCACCCTGATGGCGAAAAAAGAGCGGCTTATTTCCATCACAATCGAGCGCGAAGAGGAAGCGGGAGGGGCCATCCTTTCCTATCCCAGGGCCAAGGTGGTCATGACCACTCCTGCGGACCTGCCCCTTTATGGCAAGGTGATGAAGAAGGATATCAGCAAGGAGGAGTTGATGTCCTTATGGCAGGATATAACCGTCAAGACAGGCATTGATATATCCACCAAGGAAGCGATGGTCTCATCCGAGTCGAAGGGGGATTACTTCGAAGTCAAGACTACAAAAAGAACGATCCTCACACGATATCTGTTGCTCTCCATAGGCCGCCGAGGCTCCCCCAGGAAACTGGATGTCCCGGGGGAAAGATCACCTCTGGTGATGTATCGCCTGCTGGAGCCGGAGCGCTATGCCGATATGAACGTCCTCGTGGTGGGCGGGGGCGATAGCGCCCTGGAGTCGGCCATGGCTCTGGCCCATTCCAACGCCAACGTCACCCTGTCTTATCGTGGCGACGCTTTTTCCCGAGCCAAATCGCTGAACCGCTCCCGCCTGGAGGTTATGGCGGATAAGGGAAAAATCGAGGTGCTTTACAAATCCAACATATTGAAGTTCGACGGAAATACGGTTCACATCGAGCATGACGGGCAGGCGATCCAGAGGGAGATCGACTTCGCTTTCGTGCTGGCAGGCGGCGTGGCGCCCAACGATTTCTTGAAAAAAGCCGGCGTTATCGTGGAGACCAAATTCGGCACCAGATAGAATCTTTCGTTACATACCTGCCATTTATCAGCTTAGTTTGCCCTATTATCTTGGCAAATACAACGATATGGTATATCATGATATTCTAATTACGGGTTGTTCAAATTCCTTTCCTTCCAGGGGAAGCGGACACCCCCAGCGGATTTTTATTACACATCAGCTGTTAATCGCGATTATTTGAGGAATTTATGAGCCAAGGCAACATTGAAATTCTAAAACTTCTCCTGAGTGAAACCAGATCATTATTCCATCAGATGAAACTTGTGGCGGAAGAAACCTATCAGGAGGAGACCATGTCTGGCGGAAGCCGCGGCATCCTGCACGACCTGGCCTGCCTGGGCCCCCAAAGCGCTTCCCAACTGGAGAAGATCCGCCCCCTTTCAAGGCTGCATATCAAAGAGATGCTGGCGCCCTTGAACGAAGCCGGTTATATAAGAAATATCGCTGACAGGGACGATCGTGACTTTCCACTGATAGAGCTGACGGAAAAGGGGTTTGAGTTCATCCGGTCCGGCGACAAAAGGGAAATGGATATTCTCAGCGGAATCTCAAACGTTGTTGAGAAAGAGGATATGATAGTTACCCTGGATGTCTTGAGATCCATACGCAAATCATTCGACCAGGACTCATTTAAAAACCTCGTAAAAATAGAGTTCAGCCAAAAACAGCGGGCTGTGGGATAATCCAGACCAGATTTGCCATTCCAAAAGGGCGTTTATTTTATTGTTTTTGCCCTTTGGGACATATCCCAAGTTTCCACGCCACCTGAATTTGCCCTATAATATACCAATGATGTGTAGATACAGGGCTTTTGCCAAAGCAGGAGGTTCCACCTCAAGCGCAACCATTCGATCCACAAACACCTGCGGACAAACTGCGCCGTCCATGGCGAAATCGCCCAATTGCGTTAGACAATGAAAACCGGACTGAGTCTTAGCGGTGGTGGGGCCAGAGGCCTATCCCATCTGGGCTCCATGGAGGAGCTGCAAAAAGCTGGCATCCAGATCGACATGGTGGCAGGATGCAGCGTGGGCGCCTTGCTGGGGGCCATGTATGCCGCCGAACCGGACGTGGATATTGTCCGGGAGAAAATACTGAAGCAGATCGGGAAGGAAGATGGCCAGATTATCCCTGTGGAATATGTGGATGATGACTCCAGGGAGGAGCGCCGGAGCGTGTTCAGAAAGGTAACCGGCTCGTTACGCAAATCAATCTATTACGGCATATCCCTGGCCCAGATCGCCCACCTGGCCACCAGCAAGCTCACCGAAACCTTCAGCAAGCTCCTGCCGGATGTGGACATCCAGGATCTGAAACTCCCTTTCGCCTGCAGCGCCACAGACCTGAACAGCCAGCAACCTTATTACTTCACCAAAGGCCCTCTCATAGAAGCGGTGGCCGCTTCCTGCTCCATCCCCGGGCTATACCAGCCAATCAAAAAGGGGAAGATGGCCCTGGTGGATGGGGCGTGGTCCGCCCTGCACCATGGAAACCAGTTGCGCGCCATGGGCTCCGATTTTGTCATAGCGGTGGATATCCAGCACGAGATCCGGGACAACGAACTTATCAACGGCCTTGACGTGGTGGTCCGCTCCAACATGGCCGCCCGGACTGTCCTTTCCCAGATCCAGATCAAGGAAGCGGACGTGGTCATCCGCCCTGACATATGCCACATAAACTGGTGGGATTTCAGCTCCTCCGCATCCTGCATTGTGCTGGGGAAGGAAGAGGCGGAGCGCCAGATGGACGATATAAAGAAAAAGATCCTGCGAAGGAAGATAAGGAAATTCTTCCTGGGCTAAACTGGCCACTTATGCCCAGGCTCCACACCCCAGTTTCATAGCGTCATTCTCTCCCGATATTACAGGCTCATCGAACAACCTTTTCGAAGCGCCCCTCTGCTAGATCAGGCGCTGATCGTAGCTGCCTGAAATCCAGGAAACACATCTGTTCATGTCGATACCTTGCTCTTTGGTCTCATGCTATATACGCAGCCGCAATAGTCCTGACGATACATCCCCGCCTCCCTGGCTTTTTTCATCGATAGCTTGAAGCCTTCCTTTTTTTTGAAATCAGCCTTGATGAAATCCACACCAGCCCCCTCCCCCGTCCTCTCCCCCACGCGATTTATCACAGCGGCATCCTTATGGGGAGAAACGCTCAGAACCGTGCCGAAATATGGAATCCCCATCACAGAGGCCTTTTCGGCGGCCCTGGAAAGCCTCGATTCAAAACAGACCTCGCACCTGGCCCCGCGCTCCGGCGCTCCCTCCAGCCCTCGGGTTTTATCGAACCATTCCTCCACGGCGGGGGCCTCTTCCACAAAACAAAAGCCCTCCTCCTCCGCCCAGCGCCGCGCTTCATCCCTTCTTTTGTTGTATTCCCGGGGTGGATGGATGTTGGGATTGTAAAAATAGAGCAGCAGATCATATTCCTTCGCCAGTTCCCCCGTCACATGGCCCGAGCAGGGAGCGCAACAGATGTGCAGCAGCAGCCTGGGCCGTTGTGTATCGCCTTTGGGGTTGTCTTCATCGATCCTGTTCATATCCCAAAGTATACACATAATTCTGCGCGAGGGAATATTCCCGTTTTTGATCTCCCAACATATTGCGCCCAGAGGCCCGATGGAGTAAATTGCGAATACACCTTTGAAGGAACGTATCACATGAAACCGAAATCTACTGCTGTTTTCCAGGCCTGTGTCGCGCTGGCCATCGTCCTGATCCCCACCCAGGCCGGGGCATACACCATCACCTTGACCCTGCCGGATATCCAGTCCCAGGTAGAAAAGAACTTTCCTGTGACCGAGAGCAGCGCTCTATACTCCTTGACGCTGAAGAACCCCAGGGTGGAACTAAAGGAAGGGAGTGAAAGGGTGGGGCTTATTGTGGACACCACGATGACCGCGCTGGGCAGCATGGCCACCTCCGGCGTGGTCCATATCGACGGGGCCATAGGGTATTTGCGTGACAAAGGGGAATTCTTGCTGGAGGACGCGGTGGCTCGTCAGGTGGAGCTGGAGGGAATTTCCGAACCGGGACAACGGCAGGTGGCCCAGATCGCCACCATGGCGCTTCGGGAATATTTCAAAAAGAACCCCATCTACCGCCTCAACCCGAACGACGCATCCGAAGCCGTCATCAAAAGCGCCCTGAAGTCCGTCAAGATCCAGGATGGAAAGCTGGTGGTGGAGCTTGGCATGCCATCCTTCTGACTCTCCGTCATCCCGCTGGAATAAGCCCTCCCCCCAAGGCCCATAGCCTTGATGGGCCAGGCTTCGGGCACAAAGCCTTACACAAACACCGGGAGGATCATTCGTGTGGTAGTCCCCTTCCCTGTCCCTTCGCTCTTAAGCTCCAGAGAGCCGCCATGATACTCCACGATCATCCGGGTAATAGTCAGCCCCAGCCCCATGCCGCCCCCCTCGAACTTATACCGGCCCGTGGAGTGGAAGCTGGGATTGGAGGGGGAAAAGAACGGCTCGAAGATCTGCTCCAGGGAAGTGTCGGTCATTCCCCTCCCCTCGTCATGGATGCCTATCTCCAGCAAAGTCCCCTCCAGCCTGGCCGAAATGGTGACTGTTTTCCCGTCCGGTGTGTATTTAATGGCGTTGGAGAGCACCTCGTCCAGAGCCTGTTGCAACAAATCCTGTTTCCCGAAAAGCTGGGTCTTGATGGGGATGGAATCCACATGCAGGTCGATTTTCACATCCCTTCCCTCATGTCGGCTTTCGTCCAGGGCGCTCTCGGCGCATGCGTTTAGCACCGGCTGGACAAATATGTTCCTGCCGGTTTCCTCCACCTTATTAAAGCTCAGGTGCGCCAGCAGGTTGGTGGCGCTCTGCACCCTTTGCAGGTCGGAGTATGAAGAGTCCAGCGCCTGGACGATCTTGGCCAGATCTTCGTCACCCTGGTTTTTCTTTAGCATGCCGGCCATCAGCGTCCGCACGAAGCTGAGCCTCTGGATGGGGGTGGCCAGTTCATGGGAAGTGACGGATGTAAAATATTCCCGGGCCTTGGTGAGCGACGAGATGAGGGTCACATCGCTTTTTATCGCGATAAAGTTTGTAATCTTGTTTTCCGAATCGAAAATGGGGGATATGGTGCTCTCCTCTTCATACAACGCCCCATTCTTCTTCCGGTTGATAAAATGCCCGCTCCACACCTTCCCGGATTTTATGGTATTCCACATCTTTTTATAGAACCGGGCGTTGTGCTTGCCGCTTTTTATGATGCTAGGCTTCTTCCCGATCACCTCTGTCCGGGTGAATCCCGTGGTTCGCACAAACGCGGGATTGACATACTGGATATTCCCATCAGGATCGGTGATCATTATGGAATCGCCAGCCTGCTCCACTGCCGCGGTCAGCCTGTTCAGCTCCTCCTCCGATCTTTTGAAAGTCGCCTCGGTAGCGTTTATCCCTTTTTCTATCTTCCCCACGGAAAGGAACAGGATGCCGATGATCACCACTCCGGCGATCATGGAGATGACCCCGGACTTCAGAATGGTTTTGCGCGAGGCGGACATGATCGACGACACATCCCGGACCACCATGATGGAGCCCACATTGCGATCCCCCGCCACCAGAATGGGAAACGCGTTGCCCATGAACGAATAATCCCCGGAGGAATACACCTGGTCCGGCGCCGCTGCCCCGGAGTCTATGGCGGCGATGATGGAAGGAAGGGCCGGGCGGGCGGCTTCCGATGAGGCGTACGCCAGAGCGTATTTGTCCGTGAATCCCCACCCTGCGCCTCCCTGGGAGCCCCGGCTTTTATTCCAGCCCTCCAGGGTCAACGAGCTCTTGTCCACCAGAAGGAAAAAGTCCAATCCCAGCACTTCTTTTATATTCGCGCCCAACTGGTATATATTTTTTTCCAGCTCGATATAGCCCACCAGCTTGCCATTGGAAATCCATGGCTGACTCATCCGCAGCCATATATTCCCTCCACTACCCGGCCTCAAGCCCCAGGCCGCGGCCTGGGTCGCCTCCGACTGAAGCAGGATATAGTTATCCTCCACGCCGCCGCTATCTTCCACCGCATGGGTTTTCAGGATGTTGTTCCGGTCGGTGTCATGAAAATATATATGGCTTACGTTGTGCTCTTTATCCAATAACTCAGCCACACTGGACACCTCCTCCTCCAGCGCTTTCATATCCTTCCTCTCCAGCGCTCTTTGAAGGCTCTTTATGCTCTTCATCGCCTCGATGGCCACTCCCATAGCCTGGGCGTCGTTGCTCAGCCACTGGCTGATCATCTTCTGGGAGGATGAGAAGAGGGCCAGGGTCTCGTTGGACAGCTTATTTTTCTCCAGCTGAAATACCTGGTATACCAACAGGCCAAACACCAAGGCCAGCACCAGCGAAAGGGGGATCAAGGAAATTTTCCTTACTCGTGTATTACTCATATGCCATTGTTTTGTTAGCTTCTGTCTTCAGGTTAAGGGATTATATCATTTCCCCCTGTCATTCATAGCTCTATTATTCCGCCATCGTCCATTTTCCGCTCCACCCGGAATAGGCGCTGATGGCAAGTTGTTCACCATCCGTCCACAGCGAAAGCTCGCCATCCAGGTCTGTCCTCAACACTTTGACACCCCGTTTTTCCAAACTCCGCAAAACCTTCTCGCTGGGATGGCCATGTTGATTGTCCGCTCCCACGCTTATCAGGGCGAAGCTGGGATTCACCGCATCCAGAAACCTCCCTGAACTGGAGGATGAAGAGCCGTGGTGGGGAATCTTCAATGCCTGCGCCCGCAAATCCACACCGGAAGCCACCAGCCTTTTCTCCGTCGCGGTGTCAATATCCGCCGCAAGAAGTATGGCAATCTTCCCAAAAGTCACTCTCAACACCAGAGAATTGCTGTTGGTCGAAGCCAGAGAGGTCAAAGCCCCGGCGGGAGGATTGAGGACGGTTATCAACGGCCCTCGCTCATACTTTATGGAATCCCCCGCAACCAGAGGCCTGTATATCCCCTCCACCGCCGCCCATCCCCGCAACTCCGCCATGGCCGGCTTTGCCGCCGATGTGGCCGGGGAATACACCGCTTTCGGCTTTATCCGCTCCAGCAGTCCCAAAGCCCCTCCGATATGGTCGCTGTCACCATGCGTGGCGAAAAACGCGTCCAGCCTGGTCTTCCCCATATTCCATACCACAGGAGCCACCACCATCCGCCCCACATCGAACGATGGGGAAGCCGGACCCGCGTCCACCACCGCCACCCCGCCTGGCCAGGAGATGATAGCGCTGTCGCTCTGGCCAACGTCCAGCATCCGGATGGTCATCCCCCGCTCCAGCCTGCCTGCCCCATATCCTCCTATGGCTATGGAAATCGCCAGCAGCAGCCCTCCCGCAGTCCATCGGTTCCTGGCTGCCCCAGAAGGCATAATGAGAAACAGGGCCACCGCCAGATAGAAAACCGCATAAGCCGCCCCTGGGGCCGATGGAACATAAACCGAGGAGTATGGCAGATCCACCGCCCAATGGGTTATGGCGGTGATAAGCTGTATCAGCCAGGCCGCAAGCCGGATCAGGGGCGCCCAGTCAAGCAGCAGCCCGGCTATTCCCACGGGAACCGCCACCGACCCTAGAATCACCACCGGCGGATTGATCAACGGCCCGACTATTGACATGGTATAGAAATGTATCGACACCAGGGGCCCGGAACCTACGGTGGCGAATACCGATATGGCCAGGGCGGAGAATAACACAGGAAACCGCGTTTTCATCCGTGCTCCCCACCCCGGCGCCAACCGCCCCAAAGGGTCTGGCTTGTCGTCGTCTCTGCCACCATTGAAGTACATTTCCAGAAAAACCGTGATAAAGAAAACCGAGGCAAAGCTCAACTGGAACGACACCGTGAACAGCGCCCCAGGTTCTCCGGCCAGAATCAACCCCATGGCCACAGCAAACGCCATGTAGAACTCCCTGGGCCTCCCCAGCGCCACCGCCACCAGATAAGTGCCGATCATAATCCCCGCCCGCAAGGCTGGCGCCGGAGGCCCCGTGTACAGCATGAACAGCCACACCGCAGCGATGGTTATCAGCGCCGCCAATCGCACCGGAACCCCAGCCGAGGCCCATCTGCGGCTGACAGGATATATGAAGGCGAACAAAATCGCCTTGATCAGGAAGAAAGTGGCTCCCGCCACGAAGCCCACATGCAGGCCGGACACCGCCAGAAGATGGGCGGTTCCCGCCCTGGAAAACTTATCACGCAAATGAGGAGCCACCAACCCCTGGTCTCCTGTCAGCATCGCCTTGGCCACGGCCCTGGTGGGAAGATCCTCAATGATCCCTGCCAGCAGCGCTCCAGCCCGACGCCGGGCCTGTTCCATCCCTCTTGCCACAGACAATTCCCGGCCTATGAGTCGCGCCGGAGCACGCATCAAAACCACCAGTCGCCCGGCGATTCCTTTATCCCGCATATACTGTCCATAGTCCCACCCCCCTTCGTTTCGGAAGCCATGGACCGGCAACAGCTTGGCCCGCTCCAGATAATAGATATCCCCAGGAGAGGCATGGGCCAATGGATGGCCGTACCGTATGTAGCCGATGGCCCGAAGATTTACATCAATACCGCCAATCTTTTTCACCAGAAGAATGACCCGGACGTTCTGGATCCTCTCCGAGTCCGCAGTGACCAGTTCCACTTCCATGGGGGTGGTTTTGTTGAACAATCCAGCCCTGGCCGCCAGTTCCGCAGGATCATGGAAATCGTGGTAGAGGATCAACAAAGCGCCCGCGGCCATGCACACCGCCAGCAAACCCCCCACAAGGCGGCCTGCCAGGTATATTGATACCGCAGAGCACAGGATCAATATCCCCACCACCGCCGGATCAAGATTCTGTAGCCGTCCCAAGGCGATCCCCACCGACAGCGCGAACACCGCCGACAGCCCCGGCCTTGCCCCTATCGCTTTGCGGATATCCCCCACCACAGGCGCCTACCCCCCCAAAGGTTTGTAGAAAGAGAATCGAATTCCCTTATAATAAACGTTTTCACTCAAACAGAGGCAAAACATGGAGGAATCCGGTAGCTATCACCGCACCCACAAGTGTGGTGAAATTTCAATAAAAGACGTGGGGAACAAGGTGACCCTCACCGGCTGGGTCCACCGCCGTCGAGACCATGGCGGGCTGGTGTTCATGGATCTGCGCGACGTGAGCGGCATCGCCCAGGTGGCGCTTAACCCGCAGATCGACAACCAGGCCCACGAAGTGGCCCACTCTGTGCGGTCCGAATATGTGCTCAAGATCCAGGGGACGGTATCCCGGCGCCCGGAAGGGACGGTGAACCCCAACCTGGCCACAGGGGAAGTGGAGATATACGCCGACAGCGCCGTGATTCTCAATCCGGCCAAGACACCACCATTCGTGCTGGATCGGGATGAGGAGCCCTCCGAGGGGATGAAGCTCAAGCATCGATATATGGAGATCAGGCGGGGCCCACTGATGGAGCGGCTCATCGCCCGACACAAGGTGAGCATGGCGGTTCGCGAATTTCTCGACAAGAACGGATTTTTCGAGGTGGAGACTCCCATGCTCACCAAGTCCACTCCCGAGGGCGCCCGCGACTATCTGGTGCCCAGCCGGGTGAATCCGGGCATGTTCTTCGCCCTCCCCCAGTCGCCCCAGCTTTTCAAACAGCTATTGATGGTGGCGGGGATGGACCGGTATTTCCAGATCACCCGCTGCTTCCGCGATGAGGATCTGCGCTCCGACCGGCAGCCGGAGTTCACCCAGATCGATATGGAGATGAGCTTCGTGGACGAGGGCGATGTCCGCTCCATCTGCGAGGGGATGATCACTCTGGTGTTTGAAAAATCACTGGGAATCAAGCTGGACACTCCATTCCCCATCATGGGATATGACGAGGCGATGCGCCGATATGGCGTGGACCGGCCCGACACCCGCTTTGGCCTGGAGCTTGCCGATGTGTCGGACCTGGCCGGGCAATGCGAGTTTAAAGTTTTCCGGGGCGCCCTGGACAGCGGCGGCTCGGTGCGTGGTCTGGCGGCCACGGGGTGCAATTCGTTTTCCCGCAAGGATGTGGACGACCTGACCGGCGAGGCTATAAAGCTGGGGGCCAAGGGTATGGCCTGGATCAGGATAGACGACAAGGGGGAATTCGTCAGCCCCATCACCAAGTTCTTCAGCAAAGAGACCCTGGAGGGGATCCGGGACAGGCTGGGCGCCAAGGCTGGCGACCTGATGATTTTCATCGCCGACGCGGACAAGACAACCCTGGCGGTGCTGGCGGCGTTGCGGCTTCATCTCGGCAGAAAACTGGGGCTGATGGAGGACGACAAATACTCCTTCTGCTGGGTCACAGATTTTCCGCTGCTGGAATTCGACCCGGAGGAGAAAAGATGGGTGGCGCTGCACCACCCCTTCACCTCCCCCAGGGTGGAGGACATGGGGTTGTTCGAGTCTGATCCTGGCAAGATGCGCGCCAGGGCCTACGACCTGGTGCTCAACGGGAGCGAGATCGGCGGAGGGTCGATCCGTATCCACGACAGCCAATTGCAGAGCGCCATGTTCAAGGCGCTGGGCATCGGCCCGGAAGAGGCGGCGGCCAAGTTCGGTTTTTTACTGGAGGCGCTGGAATATGGCGCCCCGCCCCACGGAGGGATAGCTTTCGGGCTGGACCGGTTGATGGCGATCATCACCAAGGCGGAATCGATTCGTGATGTCATAGCCTTTCCGAAGACGCAGAAAGCGGTGTGCATGCTCACCGACGCCCCCAGCGAGGTCAGCCCCAGGCAACTGAAGGAACTGGGCATCAAGAAGGATCTGGGGTAGAAACATACTATGAGCGATTCCATTGAAGTAAGGACCAGGTTCGCCCCCAGCCCTACAGGGTATCTGCATATCGGGGGCGCGCGCACGGCGGTGTTCAGCTGGCTATACGCCCGTCGGCACGGAGGCAAGTTCATCCTGCGGGTGGAGGATACGGACACGGAGCGTAGCACCGAAGATTCCATCCAGCAGATTCTCGACGCCATGAAATGGCTGGGGCTGGATTATGACGAAGGGCCATTCCGCCAGACCGAACGGTGGGAAATATATCATGCGTATATCAAAAAGCT
Organism: Nitrospinota bacterium; assembly: GCA_029879765.1. Taxonomy (GTDB): domain Bacteria; phylum Nitrospinota_A; class UBA7883; order UBA7883; family UBA7883; genus JAOUMU01. The sequence continues at coordinate 20,452 of JAOUPQ010000016.1, forward strand.
GCTCGATACCGGCCATGCGTATCGCTGCGTCTGCACGAAGGAGGAGCTGGACGCAAAGCGGGAGCAGATGCAAAAAGCCAACGAAAAACCGATGTATGACGGCTCATGCCGGGGCAAGGAGATACCCTCCGATGTGGGGAAGCCATATGTGGTCCGCATCGCCACCCCCAGGGAGGGGAAGACGGAAGTGGAGGATATGCTGCGGGGGACGGTGGTGTTCGACAACTCCGAGCTGGACGACATGATCATCATGCGCACCGATGGATCCCCCACCTATAACTTCTGTGTGGTGGTGGACGACGCCGACATGCGAATCAGCCATGTCATCCGGGGCGATGACCATCTGGCCAACACCCCCCGTCAGCTTGTGATCTATAAGGCGCTGGGTTTGGAGCCGCCGAAGTTCGCCCATGTCTCCATGATCCTGGGCAATGATGGCAAGCGGCTCTCCAAACGGCACGGGGCGCTTTCCGTGCTGGAATATAGGGAGATGGGAATCCTGCCTGATGCGTTTTTGAACTATCTGGCCCGCCTGGGGTGGAGCCATGGGGATCAGGAGATATTCACCCTGGATGAGCTCAAGGCGATGTTCGACCTGGATAGCGTGAGCAAGGCTGCCTGCCGGTTCGATCCGGAGAAGATGACCTGGACCAACACGGAGCATCTGCGCAAGGTGGACAATACCACCCTGGCCGGGATCGTCGGCGCCGACTTTGACGGCATAGCGCCGGAGAGGGTGGACACCCTGCTGGATATGTTGAAGCCCAGGGCGCGAACGCTGGTGGATCTGGCGGCCAGCGCCAGGTTGTATCTGGGGGACGAGGTTGAATATGACGAGAAGGCGGTGAAAAAGTTTTTGACTTCCGACACCGCGGCTTTGCTTTCCGAACTGGCGGACCGCCTGATGATGGCTGATTTTGGCCGAAAGGATGATATTGAGTCGGTGTTCAACGGATTCCTGGAGGAGAAGGGGCTGAATCTCAAGGCTGTGGCGCAGCCGGTGCGGGTGGCGCTTACCGGAGGCACGATAA
>JAOUPQ010000156.1 GCA_029879765.1 Nitrospinota bacterium
CCGGACCTGATTGTGACCGATGTGGTAATGCCTGGCATGGGGGGATTGGAGTTTCTTCAGAAGCTTCGGGATAATCCGAAGCTGAAAAACACACCGGTGATCATGGCCACTGCCCATTCTAGCTCGGAGGATGAGGAAAAAACGCTCCGGTTGGAGGCCGCTTCTTTGGGGGTGGTTGGTTTTGTGATAAAACCGATCCAGTATCAGGAAATTATCGACCTGGTGAAGTCTATAGGAAAGCTGGGAATCGACGAAAAGTCATAATGCTCCCCTCACATTCTCAGGGAGATATGTATGGTGAAGTCGGGAGCGGTCTGATTCAGGTTCTCCGACAAGGCTATAGACAGGATGCTGTCTCCCATGACCTTTTTGAAGCCAAAGGTGGAGTCGATCCATGGTTTGGAGAAGAAATCGTTGCCGTCCCCGGCCATGGGGGAGGTGGTGGCGGTGATCTGGGCCAGGAAAGCCCAGCCGTCCCACAGGATCCATTCAAATCCGGCAAACCCGTTGTAGATAGGTTTTAAAACCTCTTCATCTTCGATCCCCTTCATCCCTCCTGGCGCATAAACCCCCAGCATCATATACACTCCAGCTCCCTGGATGTTCCCGCTGGCCAGCGCTCTTGCCCCATATTCCCAGAAGCCAGACCCGATCCCGGCGTTGGTGTCGCCCGTGGGGGGTTGGACGAAGGCTTGAAAGGAGAGAAGATAGTCGCGATCTTTGTACATCTCCCCTTTGAGCCACAGGGTCACATCCCCCTGGATCGCCCGGCCCTCGCGCCCCAGATGGAAGATCCGGTCACCTTTATAGAGCTTGTCCACATAGAAATCGTCGGGAAAATGATCCTGATAATTGTATCCCTCCACGCCGATGAGGGAATGGTAGTTCCTGACCAAGGAGTCCAAAAAACCGGCGGAGGAGACAAAAACCGGAACCTCCACGCCGACTTCCAGTTTGCCGATGCCCAGGGGGGCGCGGAGGGAAAGGTCATACTCCGTCAGCTCCTTGTCCATATGGATATACCAGGAATTGTTGGCGCCCATGACGAAGATGCTGGAGTGGTTTATAGCCAGATCCCAGGTCAGCTTTGGCGCCACTTCCGCCTCCTCGGGGGGAGGGTTGAGCAGGCTGACGAAAATGGGGTGATGATTCCGCGAGCGCAAAGGGGCGTTTAGAGACGGCTCTTGCCCGGCCCATGCCGCTGTGGCGGTGGCCATCAATGTCATCCCAAAAAGGGCTGCGGCCAGCGGAAAGCGTTTCATACCCAGAAACCCGGAATCCTATATCTCCTCGGCGAAGGTTTCGCGCCCATGCTCGAACTGGCGGATGCCGAGGATCATGCAGACTGTTCCCGCCAGCATCACCATGGAGATGGCGAAAAGATCGGGGGTTCTCCCGTTGATGAAAATATCCTGATATCCCACCGCCAGGTGCGCCATGGGATTGATGGTGTAGGTATACAGCTTCAGTTCCGCCGGAATGGCGGATTTGGGATAGATGATGGGGCACAGGAAAAACCAGAGAAGCATGAGATTGGCCAGCACATGCTGCACATCGCGGAACCTGACATTTATGGAGGCCACAAAATATACCAGCCCCGTGGTGAACAAAAGCTGGCCCAGCATTAAAAACGGGAGCCACAATATGGACAGGGTGATATCCACATCGAACCAGATTATGAAACCGAACAGCAGCGGAAGGCTGAAGATATAGTTGAACAGGTTGGAGATGATTTTGACCATGGGCAGGATCTCCGCTGGAAACATCGACTTGGTGATCAACGCTCCCGCGCCGGTGATGGAGTTCACCCCTTCGAGCAGCGAGCTGGAAAACCAGATCCAGGGAAGCAGCCCAGCGAACATGAACACGGCGTAGTTTTGCACCTCGATGCGCTGGTATCGGGAAAACACCAGGGCGTAGACGGATAAAGTGAGCAGCGGATTGAGGAAGGTCCACGCCATCCCCATGATCGATCCGCGATATCGCGCTTTCAGATCCTTGGCTACCAGGTTTGAAATCAGCTCCCTGTGCTTGTAGACAATAGAAAAATTATCAGCCAATTCTCTCATTTGGGAAAACTCCATAAAAGCGACGAAAATCCGGCGCCTGGATGATTATAGAGAATGAGAAGGCGCCATTCAACAGGGCGCTGGCCGGAAATGAAAACCAAAAGCGCCACCGGGGCCGAAAAAAGGTTATCATTAATAAGAACAAAAGGAACGGAGAATGGACAATTACACACAATCGGCGCCCCCCGCCGCCAAGCCACAGAGGCCCTGGGTGGCCATTTTGCTCCTTCTGGCGGCCATAATCTATGGTATTCTGCCGGTGGACGCCATACCGGATGTCATCCCTATCCTCGGTCTGGGGGACGATGCGCTGGTTCTTCTGGGTTCTTTGGTCTATTTTTACAAGAACTTTGTCAAGAAACAGCCAGCGGCGGCGGATTCAGCTTCCGGGAAGTGACTTGGGCATGGAACGGAAACAAAGGCGCGGATGACGAATAATGAATTGGACGTCGAAAACGTTTGGTTTATAATCCAACCTTTTGTACAATTGACCTATCCGGTTTGTGCCGGATCTTGAAAACTGCAAAAACACTGAGCCAATATAATCCCGGCGCCTCATCCGGGATTTTGCTATAAGAGGAGTGCATGGCAAATCTACCTATAGTCAATAATCTCGGGTTTTACGAGATAAGAATGGAATCAGTCGGCGGATTCGGAGCGAACCTGGCCGGCAAAATCCTGGGCGAGGCCGGCGTGCTGGGGATGGGTTTTAACGGGTCCAATTTCTCCAGCTATGGCTCGGAGAAAAAAGGAAGCCCCGTCAAATCGTTTATCAGGTTCTGCTCGCCGGATATCATAGTCCGGGAAAACAGCCCCGTTATCGAGCCCCATATGCTTGTGATCTTCCTGGAGACGATGCTCAGCTATCCTGGGATGCTCTCCGGAGTGGGGAAGGACACTGTAGTGATCGCCAACACTTCCATGACCCCGGACCAGGCCCGCGACACCATGAAGCTGCAGACCGGCACGGTGGTGACCATCGACGCCATGAAGATCGCCGTGGAGGAGAAGACCCGGGTGAACACCGCCCTGCTGGGCACGGTGGCCGCCGCCTCCGGTTTCATTGATCCAGAAGCGATAAAGGAATACATAAGAAAGAACCTGGGGAAGAAATACGCCTTCCTGATAGAGCCCAACCTGAAGACCTTCGATCGGGGAGCCTTGGAGTTTACATCCAAGTTCTTCGAGGACGACGGCAAATATCCGGCCCAGCCTTTCCGCGCCGAAGGGCAGAAGATCGGCTATATGAACCAGGTGATTGGCGGCGCCATAACCACCCCGGGCAACTCTATCCATAAGGATCTGACGGTTTCCCGCTCCGGATACATCCCCGTTCTGCTGCTGGGCAAGTGCACCTCCTGTGGAGAGTGCGACATCACCTGCCCGGACTATTGCTTCGTCTGGGACAAGGAGACGGACAAGAAGGGGAAGGAAGTGCAGAAGCTTTTGAGCATCGAATACAAGCATTGCAAGGGTTGTCTGCGATGCGTGGATATATGTAAGTTCGACGCCCTGGTCTCCAGGGTGGAATATGAAGTGGACAAAAAAATAATCGAGGACGGATACACCGACTGACCCTCCGGGTTGTTCGCGTTGAGATCTATACGCAGGGAAAGGATTTCCGAATGAGTTCCGACACCAAGACAGAAGATAAGGGAAAAAAGAAAGCCAGGCCTGGCCAGAAAGTGGACTTTCGCTCTGGCAACGAGATGGCCTCGCTGGCCGCTTCCCATGTTAATTTCCATCTGATGGGATACTACCCGATTACCCCTTCCACGGAAGTGGCGGAGTATCTGGACGAGATGGGCGCCAATGGCGAGCATGAAGTGCGCATGATCCCCGGCGACGGCGAGCATGGCGCCGCCGGCACATGTTATGGCGCCACCACCGCTGGGGGCAGGGTGTTCAACGCCACCAGCGCCAACGGGTTGCTATACTCCCTGGAGCAGTATCCGGTGCAGTCCGGCACTCGATACCCCATGGTGCTCAACCTGGTCTGCCGCTCCGTATCCGGCCCTCTGGATATCCGCGGCGACCATTCAGATTTGATCTCGGCCCTGGATATGGGTTGGATCGTGCTGTGCGCCAAGGATCCACAGACCGTGTATGACCTGGTCATCGCCGCCGTGAAGATCGGTGAGCATGCGGATGTGCGTCTGCCGGTGATCGTGGCGGATGATGGATTCTTTACCTCCCACCAGAAACGGCGGGTGGAGTATTTCGAGGATCGCAAGCCGATCCAGGATTTTATAGGCCCCTTCCAGGTTATAAACAGCTCCGTGGATCCGGCGAACCCGATCACCATCGGGCCCTACATGAACGATCCGGACCAGATCAACAATAAAAAACAGCTTTCCATGGCCATGGGCGCCGCCGAGAGCGTGATCCCGAAGGTTCTGGAGGAATGGGGGAATATCTCCGGCCGTCATTATCGCCCGCTGGAAACATACAAGATGGAAGACGCGGAGACCGCGATTTTTATCGTGAACTCCGCCGCCGACACCACCATGGACGTGGTGGATAAAATGCGGGCTGAAGGGAAAAAAGTGGGGATGATGTATCCCACCATGATTCGTCCCTTCCCCTCCGAGCATATCCGCCAGGCCTGCAAAAACGTGAAGGCGCTGGTGGTGGCGGACCGGGCGGATTCATACGGCGCCCACGGCGGCCGCATGAGCCACGAGATCAAGGCCGCCCTCAAGGACGATCCGGATAACAGGACCATGGTCATCTCCCGGATCTACGGTCTGGGTGGCAAGGACTACTATTTCGAAGATGGAGTGGGCCTGTTCGAAGTGGCCGCCGAGGCGGTGAAGAAGGGGAAGGTGGAGATTCCCTACGATTATATAGGAACCTCTCCTGGCGATCCTTCATACAACCCGCCCAAAGGGAAGCCGGCGCTGACAAAGGAAGAACAGTCCCCCGGCATTATCAAAGTGGTGCAGAACGAGACCACCGGCAAGCTGGATGTGAAAGGGGTCAAGCAGCGCGACCTGACCGCCATGCCGCACAGGATAACCGCGGGCCATGGCGCCTGCCCCGGCTGCGGGATATTCCCCAGCATAGGCACCTTCCTTAAGGGGATCGAAGGTTTTGTTGTGATGCTGTGGCACACAGGATGCGGGATGGTGGTCACCACCGGATACCCCAACAGCTCTTTTGCCGTCACTTATATCCATAACCTGTTCCAGAACGGCGCCGCCACCATGTCCGGTGTGGTGGAGATGTATAAGGAGCGCCAGAAACGCGGGGAGATCGCCCAGGATCAGGACATTACCTTTATCATGGTCACCGGCGATGGCGGGCTGGATATCGGCCTGGGGCCGGCGCTGGGCTCCGCTTTCCGCAACCATAACATGATCATTCTGGAGTATGACAACCAGGGATATATGAACACGGGGCATCAGCTGTCCTTCACCACGCCGATGGGGCATGCCACCAGCACCTCCAATATCGGCTCCGTGGGACGGGGCAAGAAATTCCATCACAAGGATTCGGCCCAGCTTTTCGCCGCGACTCATATTCCTTATGTGTTCACCGGCTCCGAGACCGACTATAAGGACCTTATCCGCAAGGCGGCCAAGGCCCAGTGGTACGCCAAGAACGAGGGGATGGTGTTCGGCAAGCTGTTTTCCGATTGCCCTCTCAACTGGCGCCATCCGGATAACAATGGCCAGGAGGTTGTCCAGGCGGGGATAGACTGCAATTTCTTCCCCTTGTACGAGGTGGAGCACGGAATCACCACGCTCAACTATGACCCGGAAGCGAAAGGGAAAAAGATCCCCGTCACGGACTGGCTCAAGACCATGGGGAAGACCAAGCATATGTTGAAACCGGAATATACGCAGATCGTGGCCCAGTTCCAGGAGGAGGTGGATCGCCGTTTTGCCAGGATCAAGGCGATGAGTGAGAACCCTCTGCTTTAACAAAATGGACAGGTGAATATGATAGCTCTTTCAACCATGGATTTTTCCGCCCGCGGCCATCGCGTGGGCGGCTTTTTTTTGCACGGCTCCTTGTTGGGTTATTTTTCCATGAGCAGGGTTCTGCTCATGGCGGCGATCCTGTGCGCGCCATCTTTCTTTGCGCCCGGCGCCGCCATGGCGCAGGCAGAGGGGAGCAAAAACGTCATTTCCATGGATTTGCGTATATTTCAGAATTATTTGAATCTGGAGTATCAGCGAGTCACTTCCGATACTTTCGCCTGGACCGTGCGAGGAAAGTACTGGTATGTCGAAGAGATGAAGACCTGGAACATAGAGCTGACGGGCCTGGGGGTGGGGTTTCGCAAATACACCCAGGGCAACGCGCCGGCGGGAGGTTATATGGGAGCCAGCCTGGACATAGCCCAGGTTTCCGCGGGGACCTTCGATCCCTACAATCCCAGCGAGCCTCCGGTGGACCTGCAAAGAGCATGGTATATAGTCCCCTCCGCCACTGTCGGGTACGCATGGTATGTGGACTACTTTTTCATCGATATCATGCTGGGGATGGATTATTTCCCGGGAGGTATCCAGCCGCGATATGAAGGGGACGACACTTTTCCCATGAAAGGGCCTGTATTCTACGGCACCCTGGGGGTGGGAGTCCCATTCTAACCTGGCAAATTCACTGATTCATCATGGAGGTGGACAAGGGGGCATGACTGGCAATCCATCAGCGTCCGGCAAAACACACCCCTGTATCGCTGTTTCCTTGTTTCTGTTGATCCTGTTTTCTTCGAGTCCGGGGTTTGGGCAGGAACTGGACTACTATCCGCCGGAGCTGGACACTGTGGCCGATGAAGAGGTGGAGAGGGACAGCACCTTCGCCTTCAGCCCCATAAGCCTGCTGATCGGCTTGAAAAGCGTGGAATATAAACACCCCCTCAGAGATAATCTTGCCTTGGCCATCAGGGGATCCTACTGGGAAATGGGGGTGGAAGACTGGCGGATGAAGTTCTCCGGAGTTGGAATGGGATGGCGCTGGTTCTGGCGGCGCCACGCGCCCAAGGGGGGCTACCTGGCGCTGAACATAGACGCCGGAATTATGGAAGCCACTTATACCAAGTCAATCGACATGGTGGACACAGTCAGGGCGTGGAACCTGATGCCCAGCGCCATGGTGGGGTACTCGATGATTCTGGGGTGGTTTCATCTGGATGTGGGAGTTGGATGGACATACCTGATGGGGCAGGTGGTGGTGATGGGAGCAAGATATCCATACAGCGGGTGGTATCC
>JAOUPQ010000157.1 GCA_029879765.1 Nitrospinota bacterium
CCGCGTTCACCACCAATCGCACCGAACCAAGGTGATCACTGACAATTCGATAAGTCACTCCCCCCTTAATCATGTAGTCGGGAACGTGGCCGCGGGTGGCGTAGACGAACCTGGCCACCACCGCGCCCGCGCCGTCCAGCTCGGCGACCGGATTCAACGCCCCATCATAGTAGTGCAACCACCAGTTCAGTAGTTTTGCAGCAGACCTCCGGGAGGAGCCCGCAGGGGAGGTTACACCCCAGGGGGCAGCGGCGCGTCCTTTTTCCCTGATTGCAGGATCGGGTTGGGGCGGATTTTGGCCGGGAAATTCCCGTAATAGTGGTTCTGGGCGTGGTTCCCTTCCACAAAGAAGACCCACCGTTCGACAAACGCCCCAGCCATGGCGGATATGGCGGCCACCGGCGCCAGGATCGCAAGACCGCCTGATAATATCGCCATGTAATCCCACGCCATGGCGGCCATGGGAACCAGATACAGCGCGATTATGGACACGCCTTTCAGGATTCCGCGTTTTTCCTTCAGGGCGGTGTAGTGGTATTCCTCCGTGTTGTAAGTGGGATAGGCGGAGCCGGTTTCCATCAAGCGGATTTTTGGGTGGTTTATCCCCAGCGCTGTCTGGATGGTGGTGGGGGAGTAGAGCCCGCAATTGCGGCGATAATACAGCAGCTTGACGACCAGGCCGACGATGGCCAGCACGAAAAAGAGCCGCAGATTGAACAGCGTGGCGCCCACCGGGGCCAGGGCCATCTGATAGACAGCCGCGCCGAAAACCCAACCCGATATCAGCCCGGTTAGGGTGAAGTTGACGGGTGTATACGCCGTCCCCCATTCCCTGATGAACGACAAGTGACCGTAGATCATGGCGGTGGAGATGAAGAGGGCCAGGACCACAACTATCCCCGCCAACCCGGTGGCCTGGATGATGACCGGGTGGGCGCCGATGAAATATAACAGGCCGTATACAACCATCCCCCCGACGAAGATCGGCAGCAGAACCACTTCCCGGGAAAGCCAGGAGAAGCGCCATTTGTTGATCGCCTTTATCCCCCGCGCCTTGTGGGTGAGGTGGAAAAAGGAAGCGGCCATCCCCGCCAGGGTCAACGCCAGCGCCACCCCCAGCCCTGTGATGGTGGTCATCGGTGGCACTCGGGATCCCTTGGAGAATCCGGACATATCCCCCGTGGCCAGGAACACGAACACCCCCTGCCCCGCTCCGGCCAGCACAGTCAGCAATATCAGCGAATACTCAGGCCGCATATCAACCTCCGATTCCGAAATCTTCTATCAACGTCTCCCCTTCCTGGGCGCTCTTGCGGGTGACGATAATGGCCTTTTGTTTCTTCACGGTCACCTGGTCCAGGTCCAGGGCCACATGGGTCTTGCGCCGGGGCAAGTAATGGTTGGCCGGGTTGGCGCCGGTTTCCGGCATCAGCTTGTACCCCATTTTGTCGCGGATGGCGCGGGAGACTTCCGACTCCGGGTCGTTGATATCGCCAAAGCTTCTGGCCCGGGCAGGACAGGCGAGCACACAGGCGGGAACCCGCTCATCTTCCGGCAGGGTTTGGTCATATATCCTGTCCACACACAGGGTGCATTTCTTCATCACCCCGTCGTGATGGTCGAACTCGCGACAGCCATAGGGGCACGCCCAGGAGCAATACTTGCACCCGATGCAGTCGTTGTAATTGACCAGGACTATGCCGTCCTCTTCTCTTTTATAAGTGGCGTTGGTGGGGCACACAGGCACGCAGGGCGCGTCCACGCAATGCATGCACGACTTGGGGAAGTGGACCACCTCCACATCGGGGTATTCCCCCACCTCATAGGTCTGGATCCTGTTGAACCACACCCCCGTGACATCCTTGCCGTAGGGGTTATGGTCGGTCAGGGGGCCGAACTGGCCGGAAGTGTTCCACGACTTGCAGATGGCGCCGCAGGCATGGCACCCCACACATGTGTTCAGGTCTATCACTAACGCAAGCTGTTTGGTCATGGCTTCACTTCTTTCCGGAGGAGGAATAGCGCAGAACATCCGGCGCCTTCTTCATCCCTGGAGGAGGCTTGATCGGGGTGAACTGGGGCCACGCTCCCTCCTCTTCGGCTTTCCATATGCGCACCCGCAGGTCATACCACGCCGCCTGGCCGGAGATCGGGTCGGAGTTGGAAACAAAGCCGCCGTCGCCGTCCGAAATCTCTTCGGTGATCAGGTGGTTGAGCAGGAAAGCCTTCTGCACTTCATCCACATTCGGGTCCAGGGCCCAGGCGCCCGCATGCTTGCCCATGGCGTTCCAGGTCCACACCGTGTCCGGCTGGACGGCCTGGGTAGTCTTCATCTGGCAGCGGATCTTGCCGTGGGAGGACTCCACCCACACCCAGTCCATCTCCGCCAGGCCCAGCTTTCTGGCCAGGATAGGATTCATATAAAGAAAGTTCTGGCCTATGATCTGGCGCAGCCACGCGTTCTGTGAATCCCAGGCGTGATATTGCGGCATGGGCCGCTGGGTGATGGCGTGGATTCGGTACTTCTCCGTGTCCACCCGATAGTCCTCCAAGGGTGGATGCCAGAAGGGAACCGGATCGAAATATTTCTGGATGCGCCGACGGGTGGCCTCGGTTTTCGGCTGGCGTCCCTTGCGCACCCCCTTGGCCGCCAGACGGAAACGCTGCAGAGTCTCCGAGTAGATTTTCATTATGATAGGATCGTTGCGCCGGATCAGTTTATGGTCCAGCGCCCAGTCCAGGTATCCCTGGTTGATGTTGCGGTTGTATTGCAGCGACTCCTCCAGCTCCAGCTCGAAGAAGCAACCGTTCTTCACATACATCTCCCACTGGTCCGGGTTCGGCTCTCCCACGATATGGTCCCGCCCCTCCTTGCCGCGCCATCCGGCCAGAAAACCCACCGGCGTATCCGGCGCCACGGTCCAGTTGATGACGAAATCCTTGTAGTCGCGAAACTTCGCCTTGCCAGCGTCGTCGCAAAACCCTGGCAACCCCAGCCTTCCCGCCAGCTTCAGCAATGTCTCCTGGAAAGGCTCGCACCCTTCCGGAGGATCGATCACCGGCTGGCGGATGCTGTCCACCAGGCCGGTCACCTCGCTGATGGGGCGGTCCAGCAGGGAGAGGACGTCGTAACGCTCCAGGTATGTGGTGTCCGGCAGCACCAGGTCCGCATAGGCCACCTGCTCGGAATAAAACGCGTCGGAAACCACGATGAACGGGATGCGGTGCTCGCCGTTGTCATCCTTATCTCGCAGCATCTCCAGCATGCGGCTGGTGTTCATGCTGGAGTTCCAGGCCATGTTGGCCATGAACAGGATCAACGTGTCTATCTTGTATGGGTCGTGCTTGTGGGCGTTGGTGATGACGTTCTGCAGCATGCCATGGGCCGTCAGGGGGAACTCCCAGCTGAACGCCTTGTCTATCCGCACCGGCGAGCCGTCCTCGTTGATCATCAGGTTCTCCGGCTTGGTGGGGAACCCCAGCTCCGGGTTGGGCAACGGTGTGTTCGGCTGGATATATTGCGGGCCGTCGATGGGCTTCGGACATGGAGGAATAGGCTTGGGGAAAGGCGGCTTGTGCCGGAATCCGCCGGGGCGATCCACAATCCCCAACACCATCATCAGGGTGGAGAAAGCGCGAATGGTCTGGAACCCGTTGGAGTGGGCGGCCAGCCCCCGCATACCGAAGATCGACACAGGGTTGCCGGTGACTGTTTTATGATGCTCGCCGAAAGCGTCGGTCCACTCTATGGGGAGCGTTATAGTCTCGTCCCGGGCGATGACCCCCATCTCCAGCGCCACCCGCTCTATCTGCTCCTTCGGCACGCCGGTGATCTTGCTCACCTTGTCCAGCGGATAATCGGCCAGCGCCCGCTCGGAGAGCAGAGTGAAGGCGGTCTTCACCCTCTTGCCGTCCGGGGTCTTGAACTCCCCCACCAGCTTCGGCTTCACCCCTTTGGCGCCAAAAGGCATCGGCGAATTGGTGACCGTGTCCCACACATAGTTTGCGGTATGGTCGCTATCCTCGAACTCCCCCTCCTGCCAAAACAGCCCTTCGTCCTCGCCCCCTTCGTCCAGCACCACAAGCTGGGGGGCGTTGGTCTGGGTCAGCAGAAACTCCCGGTCGAACAATCCATTCTCCAGCAGGACCTTGAGCATCCCCATGATCAGGGCGCCGTCCGTGCCGGGCCGGACAGGGATCCACTCATCCGCCACCGCGCCATAGCCGGAGCGGACAGGGTTCACCACCACCAGCTTGCCGCCCCGCTCCTTGAACTTGCTGATGCCCAGCTTCATCGGGTTGGAGTCGTGATCCTCCGCCACGCCGAAGATGACCGCGTATTTTGCCCGGTCCCAGTCCGGCGCGCCGAACTCCCAGCAGGAGCCGCCGATGGAGTAGATCATCCCGGTGGCCATGTTCACGGAACAGAAACCGCCGTGGGCGGCGTAGTTGGGAGAACCGAACTGCTTGGTGAAATAGCTGGTGAGCGCCTGCATCTGGTCGCGCCCGGTGAAGAAGGCCAGCTTCTTCGGGTCTTCGGATCGAATTTTCTTCAGCCGCTCGGTGAGGATGTCGTATGCCTGGTCCCAGGAGATTTGCTCGAACTCTCCGGCGCCGCGCTCCGAGCCTTCCTTGCGCAACAAGGGGGAGAAGATGCGGGCGGGGCTGTTCTGCTTCATGGCGCCGGAAGAGCCTTTGGCGCAGATGACCCCCCGGTTTGTTGGGTGGTCCGGGTTGCCCTGGATAAAGCGGACCTGGCCGTTTTCTACGGTGACCTTGATGCCGCATCGGCATGCGCACATGTAACAGGTGGTGGTCTTCACCTCCAGGGCGCCATTTTTGGCGGTATTCGTGGCGGTCATCAGTTCCCCTTCAGAATTTGTTTACTACTGAATGTTAGATAATTCTCGGCAAGTTTACAAATTGTTTATTGTTTTGGTTATATAGAGGATAGGTTATGGATTGGGGTAGTTTTTCGTCCCTGTAGTCTCCATGGAAGACTTTAGTTTTGAAATGTTCAAATTATCTTCCCTTTTTTATGGCTGATAAAAGACTTTATACAGCCCAAACAATGTCAGACAAATCACTTATAACTACGAACTAATGCATCTACAAATTCTCTTGATTTCGCTGTTTTATCCGCAGCCGTCCCCTTATCCTCCTTAAAACTCCTAAAAACATTTGCGACCTTCGCAAAACATTCCTTAACTAATTTACTATCAACTTCACCGATATCATAATCAGCAACATTATTCGCTGTTATATTCACAGATTGATTCAAGAAAATAGAAGTATACATCATCACGTGAAATTTTAAATTTCTCCGCTCCTCATCTCGAAAATCAACCAGCATATCATTATCAAAATACTTGTTTACTTTCATCATCAGCAAAGCACAGTTAAGATACATCCTAGGTTCATAAGAATCAGAAAATATTTCGCTATACACATCACCGGTCTTCAAAAGAGAAGAAGGGCGTGCTCTGGAGTCATCAGGTCTTTTAAGAAGTATTGCCATAATAGCTTGTGCTAATTGTGTAATGCCAATGATTTTTTCGGAATCATAGCCTTGGTTTTTATAATAATTTTTACGTCTATCGTAATACACATCATTGGCGAAAAGAAACATCTCAATTTTTCTGTGTATTGACTCCGTAGCTCTAAGGGAAGCTGATGGAATAGAAGTTTGACTATTTGTGGCCTTAATTATTTTATCCCTGCTCTCTGTATTATTCGTAAGGATAATTCGCACCATAATTGCCCTTTTGTCATTTATATATGCATTTTGGCCATGATTATCTATCAATTCATATGAGGTCTGAAGACCGTTGACTATCTGTGGATCCTCAATAGTTACGGTATTCCCAGCACGGTCTATTTTTTCTGCAATAATCGTTATTCCATTATTCAGCCACCAAAAATCTTCTATGGTTTCATTTGATAGCGTTGATGCAATTTCTCTGTTTACTTCACGTTTACCTTGATAATCCCTTACATTAGACTCAAACAATGAAGACTTTTTATTTCCGTTACTATCACATACAAACGAATAGAACTTATTTAATTTTACCAAACCAATACATCCTAATGATTTCGACTCAGGAGGATACGTACACCACAATGGAGGCTCAATCATTTCCAGAGAACCTTTTGACGTAGGTTTCTTACTTGCCAATTCAAGCATCTCTGTAGCCCCTAAGTATACAAAGCTAACTTCTGCTCGACTATATAATTTTCTACATTTCTCTATTAACATACCCTCCTTTCGCTTGACTTTCATATCAATTCTTGATGCATCACCTTTAGTAGCATAATAAAAATATATTGAAAGACGTGGAAAGCCCCCAGACAGCTCTTTATAGGCATCTCTAAAGCAAGACATATTATTTAAAATCTGACTGTTATAGTCTGACTTCATTATATTTAGGTCTTTAGCAAGATCAAGCAAGTCGGAAATCATTACATTAAATTTGTCAATAACCAACTCTGCAAAGCCAGTCGAAATCTTTGATTGGATGATATACAGCTCAATATGATTATTATTCCCTATTTCATTCAAATCAGTATCCTCATATATCAACTTACCATTTAGAAAAGGGAAAACACCATCTGACCCACCATCTCCACCTTTACCTGTTAAACCGTACTTAAGGTCATCATATGATAAATCATAGTTTACCAACACTTTCTCTGATACAAACAATTCATAAAACCTAGAATCGGAATATGATTTAGCGCGTTTTTCTTTTTCTTTCGTCAATACTGTATCAAGTATTATTTTGTCATTATTTGACATTCAAGAATATCTCCAGATGAGCAAGAAGCATATCTATTTACATTCTCAAATATTTTACAAGAATGCTCACATAAATGTACACTTCTAATATATAATTACAAATATTTGCAAAGATTGTTTTTGAGTTATCTCGTGGTAAGTGATCACGTTCTAGACATTCCGAATCGAATAGTGAGGGGCTGTACGTCCTTGCTAGAAAGAACTAATCACCCCCACCCTGCCCTCCCCCATCAAGGGGGAGGATCAATTAAGTGGTATCCAACAGTAATCCCCTCCCTGAACGGGAGGGGACAAAGGGGAGGGTGATCAAAAACAAATGGACGCTCACTCTACTGTGCCATTTAACTCCAGAGTCGCCCCTGCCAATTCCGGACACGGCCACATTGCAGCGCCGTGATCAATCCTTGAGTCATCATGGGGCGCCAATTATTGACTGAACACCTCCACCTGGTTTTTCACTGGCTTCAACTGCATCAGAAAGGCGTA
>JAOUPQ010000158.1 GCA_029879765.1 Nitrospinota bacterium
AGAGCGAGGCGCCGGATATCATCTTCTACCTGGCCGGGTCCGATCCTTTCCTCGATGACGTACTGGGTAGCTTTCTGCTGACCAAGCAGGGGCTGCGCCAGCGGGACGAGTTCACCCTGGAGACTGCGCGGAAAAGAGATATCCCGGTGGCGGTGGTCTGCGCCGGAGGCTACCCGAAAAGCATCGGCGATATCGTGGATATATTGAGCGGGACAATGGCGACGGTGAAGAGTGCAGGGTAATCGATGATGTCGCATGGGCTGGCATACAGCAAGCCTCATTAACATTTCCTCCCCCCTCCCCTCTTCTCTCCGCTAAAATCTCTTCATGACAAAAAAACCTCTTCTATGCATCGTCGACGGCGCTGGCTACTATTTCCGCGCGTACTACGCCATCCGCCATCAGCTGGCCAACTCCAAGGGCCAGCCCACCAACGCCGTGTACGGGTTCACCCTCATGCTGCGCAAGATCATCGCCGACATCCGCCCGGACATGCTCCTGATGGCCCTGGACAGCAAGGAGAGGACCTTCCGCCATGACATCTTCCCCGACTACAAGGCAAACCGCCCCGCCATGCCGGAGGATCTGGCCCTCCAGCTGCCATACATCGACAAACTGATCGAGGCCTTCAACGTCTCCGCCCTGCGCATGCCCGGCTGGGAGGCGGACGACATCATCGGCGCCGTGGCGGCCCGCGCCTGCCAGGATGGATACGAGGTGGTGATAGTCACCTCCGACAAGGACCTGATGCAGCTCGTCCGCCCCGGTGTGCGGATATACGATTCCATGAAGGACAAGAACATCGGCCCGGAAGAAGTGATGGAAAAATTCGGCGTGCCCCCGGAAAAGGTGCCCGATGTGCTGGGGCTGATGGGGGATTCTTCCGACAACATCCCCGGCGCCCCCGGCGTGGGGGAGAAGACCGCCCGGGCGCTGGTGGCCGAGCATGGGGATGTGGAGGGGGTGATCGCCGCCGCCGATGGGATGACCAAGAAAAAGAAACTCAGGGAAAGCCTGATAGAAAACGCGGAACTGATCCGCCTTTCCAAGAAACTGGCCACGGTGGATCTGGCGGCTCCCGTCCCCATCGAATACGAAAAGTGGCGCGCTGTGGCGCCGGACGCGGAAAAGCTGCGGATGTTGTTCACCGAGCTGGAATTCAAAACCATGCTGGCCGATATTCCCGTCGCGCCCAGGCCTGCGATTGCCAGGGATTATAAAACCGTGGACAGCCCGCAGGCCCTGGCGGAGCTGGTGGCGGAACTGGAGGCTTCTTCCGGGTTTGCTGTGGATACGGAGACCACCTCCCAGAATCCCATGCAGGCCAAATTGGTGGGGATGAGCTTTTGCTGCCATAAGGGGAAAGGGTGGTACCTCCCCTTGCGGCACACCGGCGACGGCGCGGAACGGCAACTGCCATGGGACCAGGCGCTCCCTCCCCTGAAAAAACTGCTGGCGGACGAATCGAAACCGAAAGTGGGACAGAATATCAAATACGACCTCATCGTCCTCGGATCCGAGGGGATGGATGTGGCTCCGGTCTCCTTCGATACCATGGTGGCCTCATACCTGATCGATCCTTCCGGGCGGCATGGCCTTTCCCATCTGGCGGGGGCTCATCTGGGGGAAACGATGATCGAGTTCAAGGAGGTGTGCGGCTCCGGGGCCAGCCAGATCACTTTTGATCAGGTTCCTTTGGACAAGGCCACAGAGTACGCCGCAGAGGACGCGGACATGACCTGGCGGCTATATGGCCTGCTGGCGCCGATGGTGGAGCGGGAGGAGGTTACGGATCTGATGGAAAAGGTGGAGCTTCCGTTGATCAAAACCCTGGCCACCATGGAGCGCAATGGCGTCCTGGTGGACTCTGATGCCCTGAACAAGCTTTCCGAATCACTGGGGGCCCGGATGGAGGAGCTGGAGAGGGCCGTCCATGAGGCCGCCGGGGAGGAGTTCAACCTCAATTCTCCCAAACAGCTGGGCGCCATACTCTTCGACAAGCTGGGACTGGCCACGGGAAAGAAGAAAAAGACCGGCTACTCCACCGACCAGGAGACCCTGGAAGGATTGGCGCAGCAGCATGAGGTTCCCCGGCTGGCTCTGGAATATCGCCAACTGGCCAAGCTGCGCGGAACCTACGCCGAGGCGCTGCCTAAAATGGTCAACCCCGCCACCGGGAGAATCCATACGTCTTACAATCAGGCGGTGGCGGCCACCGGCAGGCTATCCTCTTCGGAGCCGAACCTGCAGAATATCCCGATCCGCACCGAACTGGGAAGGATGATCCGCCGGGCGTTCATCGCGCCGCCGGGCAGCCGGATAGTCAGCGCCGATTATTCCCAGATAGAGCTTCGTCTGCTGGCCCACCACTCCGGGGAACCGGCCCTGATAGAGGCGTTCCATGCTGGGGAGGATATCCACACCAGGACGGCGGCGGAGGTTTTCGCCGTGGATCCTGCTTTTGTGACCTCGGATATGCGGCGGGTGGCCAAGTCGGTGAATTTCGGTATAATTTACGGCCAGACCGCCTTCGGCCTGGCTCGGGAGCTGGGCATCCCCCGGGGTGAAGCGCAACGATACATTGATCATTATTTTGAACGCTACCCCGGAATCAAAGATTTTATGGAAAAAATGGTGGAGCAGGCCAGGGAGTCCGGCTATGTCTCCACCTTCCTTGGGCGGAAGCGCCTGCTGCCTGATATCAAGGCTAGCAATAGACAAATCAGGCAGTTCGCCGAACGCAACGCCATCAATTCCCCCCTGCAGGGGGGGGCGGCGGACATCATAAAGATGGCAATGAACGCCATCCATGGGCGGATGGCCAAAGAAAAATATGAATCGCTGATGGTCCTCCAGGTGCATGACGAGCTGGTGTTTGAGGCTAAAGACTCTGAAATAGATACACTTGTATGCATGGTAAAGGAGGAGATGGAGGGCGCCACGGCCCTTCGGGTTCCTTTGGTGGTGGATGTGGGAACGGGCCCCAACTGGGATGAAGCGCATTGAATATGCTTGCGTTGTGGAAGGGCAAGGATTATGCCAAATCTTCAGGGCCGGGCTTGAGGCTGGCTTGACACCCATCAAGGCCAAAATGATAAAATCAAACCAGTGATATTCAACTGTATGCAATTCTCTATTCAGCATATCGGGAGGAAATGTCTTGGCTCTCGTTTTGAAAAAGGCACACGTGTATCCACCTTTAAATAGATAAACTGGGCGACATAATACTTGATGACAGATTACGAATTGGATTGCGTCTCTAAATTCCAGGAGATCGCGGGAATCAACAACCGGAATATAAAGCGGATAGAGAAGCTTTTTGGTGTGGTGATCACCACTCGTGGAGGAAAAGTGAAGATCCAGGGGGAGGGTGAAGGAGCCCAGAACGCCACCAAACTGCTGGGGCAGCTTTTCACCATGGCCGAGGCGGGGACCGATATCTCCAACGGTGTGCTCACTTATGTGATCCCCACCTTCCGGGACGACCCCAGCATGGATATAAAAGATATCCTGAGCGACAAGATACATATCTCCACCAGCCGCAGGGAAATATACCCCCGCAGCGCCGCCCAGCGCGAATATATCATCGCCATGAACCGATATGATGTGGTGATATCCACCGGCCCCGCGGGCACCGGCAAGACATACCTGGCCATGGCATGCGCCGTGAACGACCTTCTGGCAAAAAGGGTCAGCAGGATCATCCTGACCCGCCCGGCGGTGGAAGCCGGGGAGAAGCTCGGATTTCTGCCGGGGGATCTTTACGAAAAGATCAACCCGTACCTTCGTCCACTGCACGACGCCCTGTTCGACATGCTGGAGGCGAACCATATACAACGCCTCACGGAGCAGGGAGCCATCGAGATCGCTCCTCTGGCCTATATGCGCGGCAGAACCCTGAACGACTCCTTCATCATCCTCGACGAGGCGCAAAACACCACCCCGGACCAGATGAAGATGCTGCTCACCCGGCTGGGGATCAACTCCAAGGCGGTGATCAACGGCGACATAACCCAGGTGGACCTCCCCTCGAAAAAGGACTCCGGCCTGGCCCATGCCAACAAGACCCTGCGGGATATCCCGGGAATCAAACTTACCGAGTTTACGGAAAAGGACGTGGTGCGCCACGAACTGGTAAAACGAATCCTCAAGGCTTATGAAGCGGCGGATCTGGCCGAAGAACAGAACCAACAATAGAGAATCCGAGCATATAGATTATGAGCCCAGCAGGCAAGATCATCGACATAGACGCTTTCAAGAAAAAGGAGAGCGGGCTTAAGGCCACCCGGCCCATTCCAGCGGTCAAGGCCAGCTTTATGAAACGTCATTGGGAGATCATAACGATCATCACTCTCCTGATAGTCGCCCTCACCGTCATCGTCACCCCTCCGCGCAAACAGAAGGTGAATGTATACCCCATCGGATCCATCGCCCCGGAAAACATAAAAGCGGACGCTGACATCCTTCTGGAAGACAAGGAATCCACGGCGAAAAACCGCCAGGCGGCCTTCGATATGGCCCTGGACGTGTATGATATGGACACCACCTTGGAACTTAAGGTCTCCACAAAGGTGAAGAAGGCGTTTGCCCTGATGACAAACGCCTACAAGACATATTCGGAGCCGGCCTACAAGGATCTGCTTTCGGAGCGCCAGAGGCTGGAAGCGGAAGGCGACACCAGCATCGAGCCTGTCCCGGAGGAGCGACTGGCCGAGTCGAACAAAACCATTCTGGAGTTTGAACGCTCCGAAGGATACAAGACGCTGTTGGCGGAGTTCCAGGACGCCCTGGGCGTGAGCCTGGACCAGAGGAGTATCTCTATTCTTCGATACTACCATTTCTGGCCCAGGATCGCCGAGAGCATCCAGGTCGCCATCCAAGGCCCCCTGAGCAAGGGAGTGGCGCCCCAGAAGAACACCCTCCCCCGCAGCTCCGCCAAGGGGATGATTTTGAAAGATGTCACTACCGGAGAGGAAAGAAGGATCGACAGCTTTAACGAAATCATGGATATGTCCCAGGCCAGGGTCGCAATCAGCGAAACGGTGGGCGAGCTTATCACCGGAGACAAGGCCAACCTTCGCAAAGCGGTGATCAATATCTGCATGAGCCTGATCAAGCCCAACCTGACCTTTAACCGCAAGGAAACCCTGGTCGCCAAAGAGGACGCCAGGGAAAAAGTGGATCATGTCTTTTTCCAGGTGCAAAAAGGGGAGATGATCATCCGCGAGGGAGAGAGGGTGACCCCGGCCCATTTCGCCAAACTCACGGGGATGGCGGACCAGGCGCCGGACACCGGCTGGTACAAAATGGCCCTGGGCACGGCCATGGTTTGCGCCCTTCTGGTGGCCCTGGGCTCCCTGTTCATTGTAAGGCACCACGAGGAAATCTACGAATCGTCGAAGATGCAGAGCCTGGTGGCCATCCTGCTGGCCGGGCATCTGGGCCTGTTGGCGCTGTGGCAATACCTGGCGGGCCAGATGCTGCCCGGCGCCCATGGAGTTACCTTGAACCACATGCTGCTGGCCGCCCCCCTGGTGTTCGGGCCGCTGGTGGTGTCCATGTTCTTCACCGTGGAACTCACCATCCTGTTCACCATCATCGTCTCCGCGCTCACCGCCGTGATGGCGCCGGACTATCCGGTGGCGGCGTTTGTGACCCTGATGGGGGGGCTGGTTTGCGCCTTCCATGTGCGGCAATACAGCAAAAGAACCACCCTTCTGGTGGTGGGGCTGATGGTGGGCGCATTGAACGCGCTGTGCGTCCTGGGGATGGACCTGATAGGCGGCGTGTTCAACGGATCTAACGAACAATACATCATGGCCCTGGCCTTTGCCGGTGGCGTCACCTCCGCCATTTTGGTCTCCGGAGCGGTGCCGATCCTGGAAAGCCTTTTCCCGGTGGTGTCGGACATAAAGCTATTAGAGCTCACCAACCTCAACCATCCCCTGCTGCGGCGCATGATCATGGAAGCGCCGGGGACATATCACCACTCGATCATGGTGGGCAACCTGGCCGAGGAAGCGTGCAAGTCCATCGGCGCCAACGCCCTGTTGGCCCGGGCGGGTTCCCTGTTCCACGATATCGGCAAGCTCAAGAAGAGCGAGTATTTTGTGGAGAACCAGAAGGTGGGCGCCAACCCCCATGACAAACTGACCCCGTCCATGAGCACCCTGGTGATTGTCAGCCATGTTCGCGACGGGCTGGAGATGGCGAAAAAATACAAGCTGCTCCCCCAGATCTCCGCCATGATCCCGGAACACCACGGCACACAGACCATCCGATGGTTCTACCATAAGGCAAAACAGGCGGAGGACACCAACCGCGAGGAGGTGCGCGAGGACAATTACAAATATCCCGGCCCCATCCCCAGCTCCCGCGAGTCCGCATGCGTGGCCATGGCCGACAGCATAGAAGCCGCCGCCCGCGCCTGCGCCGAGCCGACGGCCCAAAGGCTGCGGGAGCTTGTCACCGAAGTGATCAACGACAAGTTCATGGCGGGACAGCTGGACAACAGCCACCTGACCCTGCATGATATCGCCCTGATCACCGACAGCTTCACGCGGGTGCTCATGGGAATACACCACCATCGAATCAAATATCCGGACAGGGAGAGGGATACCAACAGCGCCAGGGAAAATGCGGATCCAGATACAAAAAAGGCGGACGGGACAAACACCTAGCGCGGCGGCCCTGCGCGCCCGCCTGGAAAAAATGCTGGCCGCCGCCGAAGAACCGGACGCCGAGCTTTCCATCACTTTCATTGCGGACAAGGAAATGGCCACCCTCAACGGCCAGTACCGCGGAAAAAACCACCCCACCGATGTGCTGGCCTTCCCCCAACGGGAAGGGGAGTTTTCCGAAGTGGCCCCATCCATGCTAGGAGACGTGGTAATATCGGTGGATACCGCCGCCCGGCAGGCCAGGGAGGCTGGGCACTCGCTGGAACGGGAAATCGATGTCCTTCTGGCCCATGGCCTGGCCCATCTGCTGGGGTATGACCATGAAAAAGGCCCGGCCCAGGCGCGGGCGATGAAACGGATGGAGAAAAAACTGCTGGCCGCGATATGATATACGCGACCCAACAGAAGAGGACAACATGACCCAACAGCCGTTGTGGGCGCCGTGGCGCCCGGGAAACATTCC
>JAOUPQ010000159.1 GCA_029879765.1 Nitrospinota bacterium
ATCTGGGAAAAACACGGCGCAGGCATCATGCAGCTGCACGGAATGACAGGGGACATCCTCCTGCTGGGCAGCGACAACAAGACCACTTTCGAGGCGGCGGAGGAGTTGTTCGAAAACGGTTGGGATTTGGGCGGCTCCGGCGGCGCGTTGCGCACCCTGGCATGCTGCGTGGGGGAAGCCCGCTGCGAGATGGCGTGCTACGACACCATCAAGACCACCACCAACCTGACCAACCGCTACATCAGTGAGCTTCACCGGCCGGAGTTTCCATACAAATACAAGTTCAAGCTCTCCGGCTGCGCCAATGACTGCGCATGCAGCATGCAGCGCAGCGACATGCCGATAATCGGCACCTGGAAGGACGATATCCGTGTGGACCAGAAAGAGGTGGCCGCGTTTGTTGATGAGCATGGCGCCGATTTCGTCCAGGATAACGTCATCAGCCGATGCCCCACCAAGTGCATCACCCTCAAAAAGAAAAAGATCGAGATCGACAACAAGGAATGCGTCCGCTGCATGCACTGCATAAACGTCATGCACAAGGCCCTTCGCCCCGGCGTGGAAAAGGGAGTTACCATTCTGCTCGGCGGCAAGCGAACCTTGAAGATCGGCGACACCATGGGCGTCCAGCTGGTTCCCTTTATGCCTCTGAAGACTGAAGAGGACTACGAAAAGCTGTACGATCTTGTGGAGCGGATTTGGGAGTTCTGGGGCGAAAACGCCATGGACCACGAAAGGGTTGGGGAATTTATCGCACGTGTCGGCCTGGGCACATTCCTGGAAGGAGTGGGGATCGAGCCGGATGCGAGGATGATAAAGGCCCCCAGGACCACACCGTACATTAAATTCGAGGAGATCACCCCTGGCAGAATGGGTGGCGAGGCGGAGGAGGATCCCGCCGTGAGCAACGAAGAAGTCGAACAAATGGAAAAAGCTTAACCAGGTGGAGTGATAAAAATGGCTGAAGAAAAGAAAAGGGGGCCCAGGGATAATGGGGCTCCGGATTATCAGAAGAATCTGCATCCGCTTATGGCCAAAAACTATGGCCAGTGGAAGTACCATGAGAAGATAAAGCCTGGTGTGCTGGTCCACGTGGCGGAAAACGGCGACAAGCTGTACACCGTGCGCGCGGGAAGTCCCAGGACCATGAGCATCGATACGGTGCGGAAAATATGCGATATCGCCGACAAATATTGCCAGGGGCACCTGCGGTTCACCAGCCGCGCCAACGTGGAGTTTCTGCTGGCCAAGAAAAAGGATGTCGCTCCCCTGATCAAGGAGGTCAAGGAGGTGCTTGGATGGCCCGTCGGCGGCACTGGCCATTCGATCTCCAACGTTCTGCACACCCAGGGATGGCTGCACTGCAACCTCCCCGGCACCGACGCCGCCGGCTCGGTCAAGGCGCTCATGGACACCTTGATGAAGGAGTTCGAGAGCGACAACGACCTTCCCGCCAGAGTCAAAATCTCCGCCAGCTGCTGCCAGATCAACTGCGGCGGCCAGGGAGACATCGCCATAAACCTGCAGCACCACCACCCCCCCGTCACCAAGCCGGAAGGTGTGGGTATCTGCGAATTGCCCAAGGTTGTGGCCATATGCCCAGTGGCGGCTATCCGCCCCCGGCAGCAGGATGACGGAGTCACTACCCTGGAAGTGGTGGAGGAAAAATGCATGTACTGCGGCGCCTGTCATGGCCAGTGCCCCACTATGGAGATTCGGGACGCGAAGACGGACACCCTGACCATATGGATCGGTGGGAAGACCGCCAGCACCCGCAACGGCCCTTCCTTCATGAAGCTGGCGGTGTGGGGTCTGCCCAACAACCCGCCACGGTGGACGGAAGTCTCCGATGCGGTCCATAAGATTCTCGACGCGTACAAGGCCACCGCATACAAGTATGAGCGGATGGGCGAGTGGGTGGAGCGGATCAGCTGGAAGAGGTTTTTCGAGCTGACCGGGTTCCCGTTCACCAAGTACCATATCGACGATTCGGAGATGGCTCGAACCACATACAACACATCCGCCCAAGTGCGCTTCTAAGGGGGGGCGGCAGAATGTATCGTCACACAGCCATCGACCTGATTGAGTCGGGGCAGATGCGGCTGGCCAAGGATACGGCGGAGGATATCGTCGTCACCAACGGCACCAGCTGGAAATGCCCCACTTATGTGCGCAAATTGCCGCCCTGCCGGTTCGAATGCCCCAGCACCGAGGACATTCGGGGTTACCTGACCCATATCGCCCAGGCGGATCTTTATAAGAGGGATCAGGACACCTCCATCGACGAGGCATGGAGAATCCTGACCGACAAGAACCCCCTGCCGGCGGTCCATGGGCGCATATGCCCCAATCCGTGCGAGAAGGGGTGTAACCGGAAAGACAAGGACGGCGCCGTGGCCATCAACAACATGGAGCGGTTCGTCGGCGACTGGGGCATCTCCCGGGGTCTGAAGTTCAAAAAGCTGGTGGACGAGCCAACCGGCAAGAGGGTGGCCGTCATAGGCTCCGGTCCGTCCGGATTGTCGGCGGCTTTCCAGCTGGCTCGGCGCGGGCATGAAGTCACCATATACGAGGCGTTTGACAAACCAGGCGGCATGCTGCGCTATGGCATCCCCGCTTATCGCCTGCCGAAAGATATCCTCGACGCGGAGATCCAGAACATTCTGGATCTGGGTGTGGATCTCAAATGCGGCGTCAAGGTGGGGGTGGACGTGACCCTGGAGAAGTTACGCTCCGAAAACGACGCGGTGTATATAGCCGCCGGGGCCCACAAGGGAGCGGATCTGGGCGTGCCAGGAGAGGACGCCGCCAATGTGTTCACCGCCGCCAGCTACCTCAACCGGGTCAACTCCGGCGCCAGGGTGGATGTGGGCAAGCAGGTGGTGGTGGTGGGAGGTGGCGACAGCGCCATCGACGCCGCCAGGACATCGCTGCGCACGGCTCTGGCCTCCGAGGATGAAGAAACCCGAGAGGCGGAAAAAGAGGCCGTTGCGGAGGTCGACTCCTCAGGGAAGGCCGCCCTGGATTCCGCGCGGATATCCGCCCGCATGGGAGTGGGGGTGACGATCCTGTATCGCCGCACCCGCAACGAGATGCCCGCCATCGACAGGGATATCACCGAGGCCGAAGAAGAAGGGGTGAGGATAGAATATCTCACCGCTCCGGTGGAAGTGATAAGAGACAACGGCAGGGCCACCGCCATAAAATGCATCCGGATGGAGCTGGGCGCGC
The DNA here is from genome assembly GCA_029879765.1 of Nitrospinota bacterium. Lineage (GTDB taxonomy): Bacteria > Nitrospinota_A > UBA7883 > UBA7883 > UBA7883 > JAOUMU01. Next base: position 3,232 of record JAOUPQ010000159.1, read on the forward strand.
CCGACTCCTCCGGCCGTCGCAGCCCCGTCCCTGTGGCGGGCTCGGAGTTCACATTGCCTCTCAGCTCTCTGGTGGTGGGTATCGGCCAGAAGCCGGAAATGCATGGCGACATGCAGGACATCCTGGCGGAGAACGGATGGGTTAAGGTGGACAAGGAAACCATGAGCACCAAGACCGAAGGGGTCTTCGCCGGTGGCGACGTGCTGGGCCTGGGCATTTCCACCCGGTCTGTGGGGGAGGGGCGCAAGGCCGCCATCGCCATAGAGGACTTCTTGCGCAAGCGCCGCCCCGCTATAAAAAAGCGGGCCAGGGTGGTGAAGTCCCGCAGCATGAAGCTTTACTATTACCCCACCAAACCGCGCAACGAAGAGGCCACCATCAAGGTGGATCTTAAGACCGAAGGTTTCATGGAACTGGCCACCACGTTGACCAGGGAGCAGGCTATCGACGAGGCGACCCGGTGCATGAGCTGCGGGTTGTGTATGGTGTGCGACCAGTGCCGGGTATATTGTCCCTACGAAGCGATCTCCAGGGACAAAAAGCGGCCTCAGGGGAAGACGATGTTCACCGACTACACGAAGTGCGTCGGGTGCCACATCTGCGCAGAAGTGTGCCCATGCGGTTATATTGAGATGGGGATGGGGCTGTAAAGCTTTGCTTTAGCCCCATTTCTGCAATATTATAAATATAGGGATTAAACCAGATGGGCTCTCAAGGCCCCGGGAAAGCACGGATTCAAGGAGACGACTATATGAGCATTGAACTTAATGGAGTGACCTACGAGACCGACGAGGATGGCTATCTTGTCAACGTCGATCAGTGGAACAAGGATGTGGCCGTGGTTCTGGCCAAGGATGAGGGTGTGGAAATGTCCGATAACCACTGGGAAGTGGTGGATTTTTTGCGGGAATATTACGAGGAATACAAGATCGCTCCCATGATCCGCATTCTCACCAAGGCTATCGGCAAAAAGCTGGGCAAGGAAAAGGGGAACACCAAATACCTTTACGAGCTGTATCCGGGTGGCCCGGCGAAACAGGCGTGCAAAATCGCCGGTCTGCCAAAGCCCACCGGCTGCGTGTGACGCAAGGTTGTTGGTAAATAAAAGCGGCGAACCATCGGACCGCATAGAGGGGAGATTTGTCCTCTCGCTGATTATCTAATGTTTGCAATGCTGTTAACGGGATTAGATTGAGAACATGGAAGGGCTGACAGGGCTGTCTATAATTTTCATCGCGCTGTGCTATGGTGCGTTCGCGCTTTTTCTTGCCGTATTTCTGGCCAAGGTATACGGCTATGCCGTCACGCCATCGCCACTGAAAATTCCCACCACTCCCGCTCCCACCACCGCCCTTGGCGTGGCGGGGCGTATGGCGGGGGAGGTGCTCTTTTTCACCAGCCTGTTCAAGGGAAACAAATGGACATGGCTGGGGGGATACCTTTTCCACCTGGCCCTGGCGGCGGTGTTGCTGCGGCACCTGCGATATTTCCTGGATCCTGTCCCCTTGCCTGTGGCCTTCATGACGTACCCTGGCCTGGAGCCTGGCGTGTGGGCCGGCGTGGTGATGGTCGCCGCCCTGGGATACCTGTTCGTAAGGCGGCTCTGGGTGGATCGGGTGAAATATATCAGCATATTCGCCGATTATTTCGTATTGGCTTTGATTGGGCTGATCGGATTGACCGGTATCCTCATGAAGTTTTTCATCAGGACCGATGTGGAGGCGGTGAAGGAGTTTACTCTGGGATTGGCCACCTTGCATCCCGCCAACATCCCTGCAGAACCGATGTTTATCATCCATCTGCTGCTGGTGCTGGCCCTGATGGTCTATTTCCCTTTCTCCAAACTTATGCATCTGGGCGGCATATTTTTCTCCCCCACCAGAACACAGGTGGACGATTGCCGCGAAACGCGCCATGTGAACCCATGGGCCAAGAATTGAGAGAGTCATGGCGAAACTGAATTTTGAAGTAGAAGAGCTGACTGGCGAGATAAAGATCCCCGCCATCAATCCCGGCGCCACCGCCCACGTGAAGCCCAACCCCTCCAAGGATGAGCACAACACGGCCCTCGGTTTTCCCGGTGGCCTGGTGGAAAACTGGGAGGCGAAAGCCGTCGAGAAGATGGGGGAACTGCTGGGCAAGTACAAGTCGCTGCGGGTGTTCATGGACTCCTGTGTCCGCTGCGGCTCCTGCACCGACAAATGCCACTACTTCATCGGCACCGGCGACCCGAACAACATGCCGGTGGCCCGCCAGGAGCTGATGCGCAAGGTGTATCGGCGCAACTTCAACCCCGGCGGCAAACTGCTGGGCGCCCTGGCAGGCGCGGAGGATATGTCCCAAAGCGTCATGGACCAGTGGAACAGCTATTTCCACCAATGCTCCCAATGCCGCCGCTGCTCGGTCTACTGCCCATACGGGATAGACACCGCGGAGGTCTCCATGGCCGCGCGGGAGATCATGAACTCCGTCGGTATCGGCCAGAAATATTGCAACGAGATACTTGGCAAGGTGACCACCGTCGGCAACAACCTGGGCCTCCAGAAAGCGGCCCTGGCCAACACATTGGAGTTCCTGGAAGAGGATGTGGAAGAGGAGACCGGTCACGCCGTCAAGTTCCCCCTGGATGTGAAGGGGGCGGACGTGTTGCTGATCGCCCCGTCGGCGGATTTCTTCAGCTCCCCCCACATCGAGGGGCTGACAGGCTACGCCAAGGTGTTCCACGAGGCCGGGGTCAGCTGGACCATTTCCAGCTACGCGTCGGAGTTCGCCAACTTCGGTATGTTCATCGGCAGTTTCGACACCATGCAGACCGTGGCAAAAAGGATCCGCGACGCCGCCATAGAGCTGGGCGTGAAGCGGATTATCGTGGGAGAGTGCGGCCATGCGTGGCGGGTGGCATACAGTTTCTGGCACACCCTCATCGGGCCGTGGGATTTCCTGGATCCGAAATACCAGACCCCCACCCATATAGCCGAATTTACGCTGGATCTCATACAGCGCGGCGGGCTGAAGCTGGACAAGAGCGCAAACGACGAGCGGGTGGTGACTTTCCATGACTCGTGCAACGTAGCCCGGGCCTCGCGCATGGGGGACATGCCGGGAGGCCAGTTCGAGATTCCCCGGGCGGTGATCCGCGCGGTGTGCAATAACTTCGTGGAGATGGACGAGAACACCATCCGGGAGTTCACCTACTGCTGCGGCGGGGGAGGGGGGCTGCTCACCGACGAGCTGATGGAGATCCGGGTGAAAGGAGTCAGCCCCAGAGCCCAGGCGCTGCACGAGGTGATGGAGCGCAAGGGAGTGAACACCATGGCGGCGATCTGCGCCATCTGCAAGGCCCAGTTCACCAAGGTGCTGCCGGAATATGGCTTCGACATGGAAGTGGTCGCCAGCCTGCACCAGCTGGTTTCTGACGCGATTATATTGGGCGGCAAACCTGGGGTGTAGGTGGGGGGAGGCCGAAGAAACGGTTTACGAACACCGAACTGCCCTGATCTCATTGCATTTGCAGTCAGAAAAGCTATCCGTCCTATCGCTATTATTCTTCCGTGAAGTCGTGAAATCTTTTTAGATGTTCTAAGTATGGGACTAATTTGGTTAATAGATCAAGGTGGCCGCTGTTTCTTTCATATTCGATAAGATCCTTTATTCTATTGATTCTATACTGCTCCTTATCTGACAGATTGTTTTTTGCCAATATATCCTTTTTGGACCGCACCCCTGCCACTGAAGAAAAATCAGCCACAAATTAGTGTCTTAAGTCCGATAATGGAGGACAACCCCCGGAAAGGAATCGGACGAATGAAAAAGGGATACCGGCGCCATGACGAGGAGTTCAAACGGGAGCTGATCGCCAGGATTGACGGCGGCCAGATCACAAAGGCCCAGGCCG
>JAOUPQ010000017.1 GCA_029879765.1 Nitrospinota bacterium
CGGAAGGTGTTCCCCTCCCATGTCCTGCTGGGAGTCCTTAGGGCCATGGAGGAATATGGGGAATCCTACGCGCGAAACCTCTCCCCCTCCATCACATATGAAAAACTGAAAAACGCCACATCCCGCATCAACGGCGAGCTTTCGCAGGTGTTGGAGCATTTTTCCTGGGAAGTGGTCAACTCCCTTTATTTTGCAAGAAAAGTGGCGGTGGAAAGCAGGAACCTGCGCATCGGGTTGCCCCACCTTCTGGCGGGCTCGTTCATGGAACCCTCCAGCGAAGCGCTGGCGGTGTTCACAAGCCTGGGCCTGGATGCGGGCGAGCTTCTGGAAAAATCATTGGAAGCGGTGGCGGCAGGCGCCAAGGACTGGCGATCCATCACCAAGCCGGTGATGTCCGGCGAAACCCTGGAAGCCTTGTACCTGGCGGACTCCGAAGCCCTGCGGATGGAGTTTTTACGTTATGGAATCTGCCACATATTCCTGGGGGTGTTCCGGGCCAACGAAAAACGGAAGCTCCTCCCCTTCCTCGATGAAATGGGGCTAGAGCTTTCCAAGATAAGATGGGCGGTCCTGAAGATGGCCAAATGGACCAACAAACAGGATAGCGAACTGGAAAAATACAGCTCCGACGCCATCCATGCCCTGACCAAGGCCTCCCGGGAAGCCAGAGAGCTGGGGAGCGAATATGTCCACCTGGATCACATTCTCATGGGCCTGCTGGACGACACGGCAAACAAGGCGTGCAAAGCGCTGAACAAGCAGGGGGTGGATATAGTCGCCCTCTCCGCCGTGATTCAGTCCGGCTACAAAAGAAAAAAGAACCCCAGCGACAAGAATGACATGCTGGTCCTGACGGAGGTCGCCCGCCAGGCGCTGGAGCTGGCCAAAAAAGAAGCCAAGTCCCGCGGGGAGAGATATATCGCGTCGGACAGTATCCTGCTGGGCCTGATGGGGATCGATGAAGGAGCCGGGATGTTGCAGAGCATGGGGCTGGATCTGGCGATATTGAAAGACATCATAATCAAGAAATAACAGCCAAAATCCGCCTCCTCCTTGTGGCAACCAAATATGGTGGAGTTTTCCATGAACCACAGAAAATTGTTGCGGGCATCCTTGATATGCTAAGATAAGAAAGTGCGAAATGGCCCACAGTGGTTTGGACCGGCGGCAAATTCAGCTTGCGACGCCTTGCAGTAACACTACGGCAGAAAAGAGTTTACGCTAATGTTATTTAAAAGATTTACCGAAAGAGCCCGGCGGGTGATTATACTGGCCCGCGACGAGGCGGAAAAAAACCAACACGAGTACCTGGGAACCGAACATCTGCTTTTGGGTGTGCTGAAGGATTCGGGTGGATTGGCCATAGCCGTTCTCCAGAAAATCGGCGTGGACCTGAAACAGATCCGCATCGAAGTGGAGCGGAACATGCCCCACAGCTCCAATACGTTGATTACCGGCGAGATTCCTTTTACCAAACACGCCAAGAAGGTGCTCGAATATTCGGTGGAAGAAGCCCGCAGCATGGGGCACAACTATATAGGGCCGGAGCATCTTTTGCTGGGGCTGGTGCGGGAAAAAGACGGAGTGGGGGCCAAGGTGCTAAACGGCCTGGGGATCACCTATTCCGATGTGCGGGAAAAAACCGCCAACCTGGTCAAGGAACCGGCCGCCCAGCCGGAAAAACAACAGGCCAAAACCCCGGCCCTGGATGAATTCGGGCGGGATCTGACCGAGCTTGCCCTGAAGGGAAAACTCGATCCTGTCATCGGCAGGGACAAGGAGATCGAGCGGGTGATCCAGATATTGGCCCGCCGCACGAAAAACAACCCTGTGCTGATCGGCGAGCCGGGAGTGGGAAAGACCGCCATAGTGGAAGGGATGGCCCAGCGGATTTTCACCCGGGAAGTGCCCCAGCTTCTGCATAACCGTCGGGTGATCAGCCTGGACCTGGGCGCGGTCATCGCCGGCACCAAATATCGTGGCCAGTTCGAACAGCGGATCAAGGCCATCATGAAAGAGATCACCCAGGCCGGCAACGTCATATTGTTTATCGACGAGATCCACACCCTGGTGGGCGCAGGCGCCGCGGAAGGCTCCGTGGACGCCTCCAATATGCTAAAGCCCGCCCTCTCCCGGGGGGAGATCCAGTGCATCGGCGCCACCACCCTGGACGAGTATAGAAAGTACATAGAGAAGAACGGCGCCCTGGAGCGCAGGTTCCAGCCGATCATTGTCCAGCCCCCGCTTATCGCGGAAACCATCGAGATCATCCGCGGGCTGCGGTCGGAATATGAAGAGCACCACAAGGCCAAGATCAGCGACAAGGCGATCATCGCCGCAGTGAAGCTTTCGGACCGGTATATCCCGGACAGGTTCCTGCCGGACAAGGCCATCGACGTGATAGACGAGGCCGGCTCCAGAGCCCATTTGTTGAAGTCCACCTTCCCTCCGGAACTTCAGGAACTGCAAACCCAGATCGACAACCTGACCAACGAAAAGAAAGAGCGGATCGAAAGGCAGGAGTTCGAGCTGGCGGTGGAGCTGCGGGACAAGGGAGAAGAGCTGCGGCTGCAACTGGAGAGCATGCGGACGCAGTGGGAGCTGGAGCAGAGCGCCAAGCGGCCCCTGGTGGACGAAGAGGATATCGCCTATGTGGTCTCCTCCATCACAGGGATCCCACTTAGCAGGATAGAGAAAGAGGAGACCCAGCGACTGACGGAAATGGCGCAGATCCTCAAGAAAAAGGTTGTGGGCCAGGAAGTGGCCATAGAAGCGGTATGCAACGCCATAAGAAGGTCGCGCATGGGGCTCAAGGACGTCCGTCGGCCAATGGGGGCTTTTCTTTTCCTGGGCCCAACCGGCGTGGGGAAGACAGAGCTGGGCAAAGTGCTGACCGAGTACTTGTTCACCGATCGGGATTCACTGATCCGGCTGGATATGTCGGAGTATATGGAGAAATTCGCCGCGTCCAAGCTGGTGGGCGCGCCCCCAGGATATGTGGGATACGAAGAAGGGGGCCAACTGACCGAGCGGGTTCGTCGGCGGCCCTATGCGGTGGTGCTGCTCGATGAGATCGAAAAAGCCCATGCGGACATATACCACATGCTGCTGCAGATAATGGACGAAGGGCGGCTCACCGACAGCTATGGGCGGAGTGTGAGCTTCAAGAACGTGATCTTGATCATGACCTCGAACCTTTCGGCCCGGATCATAGAAAAAGGATCAAGCATCGGTTTCCAGTCCGACGATCCTTCCCAGGCCCATAAGAAGATGAGTGACGGTATCCACGCGGAGCTTCGAAGAACTTTCAATCCGGAGTTTTTGAACAGGCTGGACGAAGTGGTCACTTTCCACAAGCTTTCCAGGGATCATATCAAAGAGATATTCGAGATCCAGCTGATTGAGCTTGACGGCAGACTAGTGGAAGAAGGATACTCCTTGGAAGTGGATGAAGACGCCAAGGAACTCATTATCAATGAAGGCTATGACCAGCAATACGGCGCCCGCCATTTGAAAAGGGCGCTGCAACGGCTTGTGGAAAACCCGCTGTCCGAGGAGCTTCTGCTCGGCAGGTTCAAGCAGGGCGCGCATATTCAGGTGAAGCTGGATCAAGGTAAGGTTGTCTTTCAAGCCAAGGATGAAATGGCAAAAAGCCTTTGAACAGTTTGAACTGACAATTTTTAATAAATGCGCTTTCCGGGATCCAAGATAAGTCTTGTTCTGTCGTTGACGCTCCTTTTGTGCGCGCAGACCGCCCAAGCTTTCGATAAAAACAGCCCTATCAAGGAAGTCCGTATCGAAGGCACGGTGCGGGCGGACCAGAACACCGTCCGGTACTACATCCAGAGCCAACCCGGCCAGAAATTCGACCGAGCCCGGATCAGCTCCGATATAAGAAAAGTCCACTCCCTGGGCTACTTTGACGGAGTGAAGGTGGACGTGAAGGACTCGGAGGGTGGGCTGGTGGTGACCTTCATTTTCAGGGAAAAGCCCTACGTAAAGGAGATCATAATCACCGGCTCTGAAGAAGTGGAAAAGTCGGTGGTGCTTTTCAAGCTGCGGACGAAAAAATCCGCCTTCTTCATGCGCGAGTTTCTGCCCTGGGACCGCCAGAGGATCAAGAACCTGTATCGGGACAAGGGATTCTATTTCACCGAAGTGGAGACCACCATCCACCAGCTGGATAACAACCAGGTCAATGTTGAGCATGTGATCAAGGAAGGGAACAAGATCAACGTTGGCAAGGTGGCTTTCCGGGGCAACAAGAAATTCCCCGACTACAAATTGCGGGAGGTGGTCAGCACCAAAGCCACCACCTGGACTTCCCTCTTTTCCAGCGATGGCTCGTTCAAGAAAGACGCCCTGAAGGGAGACCGGCTGCTGCTGGAGACCTTCTATAACGAACACGGGTATATCCAGGTCAGCGTGGGCGAGCCGAAGGTGGAGATCGACAAGGAAAAAAGAAAGATATACATCATCTTCCCCATCACCGAAGGGGAAAGGTTCCTCACCGGGAAAATAGAGATCAAGGGAGACTCGGTGTTCACCAGCGAGGAGCTGTGGAAACATGTCAGCGTCAAGGAAGGGGATGTTTTCAACCAGAAAAGCTTCCGGGAAGATATCTACAAGATAAACGACCTGTATGCCCAAAAAGGCTATGCCTTCGCCAACGTCAACCCAAGCTTCAACGTCAACAGGAGCGACAACACCGTGAATGTCGTTATGACGCCGGTGAAAGGGGACAAGATCTACGTGGGGCGCATCGAGATCAGCGGCAATGATAGCACCCGCGACCGGGTGATCCGCCGGGAGTTTCTGGTGGGGGAAGGGGAGCTTTTCGACAGCGAAAAACTGCGGCTTTCCCTGAAGAGGATCAACGGGCTGGGATTTTTCGAGAAGGTGGATTTCGAGCAGCGCAGCCGGGGCGACAAGGACCTTATCGACCTGGAAGTGAAAGTGGAAGAGAGGGACACAGGCCAGTTTTCCTTCGCTCTGGGATACAGCTCGGAGGAATACCTGACCATGACAGGGACGCTCAAATGGGGCAACCTGTATGGCAAGGGCCAATCCCTGTCCATGAGCGTGGACACTTCCACAAAAAGAGAGGACTATCAGTTCAGCTTCAGCGAGCCCGCCATATGGGACCGAAGATTCTCCGGCGGGATCAATTTGTATAACCATACATACGTCTATGAGACCTATGAGGATCGCCGAGTGGGAGGAGCCCTCACCCTCGGCCGCGGTGTGGGGGATTTTACCTGGGCCAAGATGGGTTATAAGCTGGAGAACAACAATATCCGCATCAGCACTCCGGAAAACGCCAGCAAATATCTGCTGGAGCAGGAGGGAGAGCGGGTCATCGGCGCCCTGTTCCCCTCTGTTACATACGACACCAAGGACGACCCCTTCGGCCCCTCCAGCGGGAACAGGATATATGGATACCTGGAGTACGCTGGGATAGGGGGGGACCAGAAATACTACAAGGGGATTGGCGAATTAACCCACTACCAGCCCCTGATGTTCGAATTCGTCGGGATGTTCCACACCAAGATAGGATACGTCAAAGCGTATGGCGAGGATCCTCTGGTGGTTTCGGAGAAGTTCTACATGGGGGGCGCCAGGGACCTGCGAGGGTTTAATCTGAAGGAAGTGGGGCCGCTGGACGAGAACGGCGAGGCCATCGGAGGCGAGGCTTTACTGCTTTTCAACTTTGAATTACAATACAGGTTTACCCGGTATTTTCGCGGATTTGGTTTTTACGACAGGGGCAATCTGTATGGCCCCAACGACGAAAAGGGAAATACCACAGAAAAAATATATGATCTGTCGAACATGAGGCAAAGTTGGGGCTTTGGGATCCATTTTTTCTCTCCCATCGGCCCAATATCTCTTATATACGGCTTTAAACTGGACCAACGGGAAGGTGAATCGGCAGACGAGTTCCACTTTACCATCGGAGGAGATTTTTAATTAAATGAAACGACAAGACATTATCGCAAAAGTGACACTGGGGGCGCTGGTGGCCATGTTCGCCCTGGGAGTCGGCATGGCTGAGGCTGCGGATGGCAAGGTGGCCACTGTCCGGATGCAGGTTATCATCAACGAATCGGTCGCCGGCAAAGCGGCGGTGGGGCAGTTGAAAGTGCGGATGGAAGCTGAGGGCAAGAAGATGCAGGATATGCAAAACGAGCTCAAGAAGCTGGAATCCGAGTTCGGACAGCAGAAAATGATCTGGCGCCCTGAGGTGGTGGAGGAGAAGGAGTTCGAGATGTACAGGCTGCAAAGGGACCTGGAAAACTACCAGAAAGACAGCTCCGCCATGCTGCGCCGGGCCCAGGGGATGGCCTCGCAGAAGATCATAAACGACGTCCAGGGGATCATCAGCGACTACGCCAAGCAGAAAAATATAGCGCTGGTCCTGGAGAACAGCAAAGGCCTGTCTCCCGCCGGTGGCGTGGTGGCTTTCGCCGACGATTCTGTGGATATCACCCAGGACATAATCAAGATCTACGACCAACAGCAGTCCGGCGGAAAAAAATAGGCTCCAGGCGCATGAGGCTGGATGAGCTGGCCGCCGCCCTGGGATTGTCGGCCGAAGGGAACGGCGCCGTTGTTATAAAAGGCGCCGCCTCGCTGGAGTCGGCGGGGCCGGGGGATCTGTCGTTCATCAAGTCGGAAAAACAAGCAGGCTTGCTGGCAGGTTGTGGCGCGGGCGCCCTGGTGGCTCCGGCCGGAGTGGCTGTTGATCGCCCTGCGATCCGGGCCGAGGATCCGCTTCATATATTTTCTTTGGCGTTGGAGCTTCTTTATCCACAAAAAACACCAGAGGCGCAAATCCATCCCACGGCATGGGTCGCCCCGGACGCGTCCCTGGCCGAAAATGTCTACGTGGGGCCCCACGCTTCCATAGGATCCGGGACGCGGATCGGGAAAAACTCTACTATCGGCGCGGGGGCCAGGATCGGCGCCGGATGCCAGATCGGTGAAGATTGCCACATCCACGAGAACGCGGTGGTCATGGACCGGGTCGTGATGGGAGATCGTTGCGTGCTCCATCCTTTGAGCGTGGTGGGTTCCGACGGGTTCGGGTATGTCCGGTTGAAGGACGGGTCGAGCCGAAAAATACTCCACATCGGCGACGTGAGGCTGGAAGACGACGTGGAGATCGGCGCCTGCTCCTCTGTGGACAGGGGGATGCTCGGCTCCACCCTGATTAAAAAAGGGGTGAAGATCGACAACCAGGTGCAGGTGGCCCATAACGTGGAGATCGGCGAGAACACCATCATATGCGGATGCGCCGGAGTGGCTGGCTCTGTAGTGATCGGAAAGAACGTGATGATCGGCGGGGCGGTGGCGGTTTCCGACCATGTGCGGGTGGCCGATGGAGTGATGATCGCCGGTCTGTCGGGCGTATATACCGACCTGGAGAAGCCTGGCGTATACGCCGGGCCCATGGCGATGAAAAATATGGAATATAAAAGATTTCTGTTGTCCGGCAAGCGGCTGGACAGGCTGGAGGCCAAGGTCAAGGACCTGGCGAAAAAAAAGGACTAGGAGGGAAGATTGATAATAGAGCACCATGAGCTGGAGGAGTATCTTCCCCATCGTCATCCGTTTTTGCTCATAGACCGCATCGTGGAGATCGAGCCGTCCAAAAGGGCCGTCTCCATCAAGAACGTGACCGGCTCGGAGTATTTTTTCCCCGGGCATTTTCCCGGCAAGCCGGTGATGCCGGGAGTGCTGATAGTGGAGGCCATGGCCCAGACCGGCGCCGCGCTGGCCATCTTCAGCAATCCGGAAAGAAAGGGCGCCCTCACATATTTCGCCGGGATAGACAACACCAGGTTCAAAAAGCCGGTGATCCCGGGCGACACCTTGCGGATAGAGCTGGATGTGATAAGAGCCAAGGGGCGTATATGGAAAATGAAAGGAAAGGCTTTCGTGCAGGATACGCTGGTATGCGAAAGCGAACTGATGGCCGTTATCGAGGATAAAAAATGAACAAGGCGGGCTCTCCGTCTTCCGCTTCCTATATCCACCCGGACGCGGAAATAGAAGAAGGGGTGGAAATCGGCCCATTCTGTCATATAGGGCCGCATGTGAAAATCGGCGCGGGATGCGTCATCAAACCCTACGCCATGCTCGACTGGACCAAGCTGGCCCCAGGCTGTGTCATCGGGGCCAAATCGGTGATCGGCGGCGACCCTCAATTCCTGAACTGGAAAAATGTGGAGTCGTGGGTGGAGGTGGGGGAAGGGACATTGATTAACGAATTGACCGTTGTGCACCGATCCATCCACAAGGGGCAGTCCACCATCATCGGGGCCAACTGTTTCATTATGAGCCAGACCCATATCGGCCACGACTGCGTGCTGGGCGATGAAGTGACCTTCTCCTCCCTGGCGGGGCTCTCTGGCCATGTGCGGCTGGGAAACCGCGTGGTGGTGGGAGGGGGCGCGGTGATGCACCAGTTCGTCCGGGTGGGGGACATGGCCATGGTGGGGGGGGCAAGCCGCATAGTCCAGGACGTGCTCCCCTGTTTCACCGTCACGGGGAATCCGGCCCAGGCCCATGGGCTCAACACCTACGCCCTGCGGAAATTCAAGATCGGAGCCGAGGATAGGACTAATCTTAAAAGGGCGTACAAGATATTGGTCCGCTCCGGCCTGGCCATTCCCTCTGCGGCGCAGAAGATAGAGGAAGAAATGGGCCGCGATGGACTGATAGGCGACCTTCTGGAGCATATCGCAAAATCAGAAAGGGGCCTGACGCTGTAAAGCCATGAGCCCAGCCCGCGCGCGAACCATGCCGTCGTTGTTTGATAAGTGGCGCTCTTTTGATATAATATAAGTTTAATCAATACCGGGGTTTTGTAAGTAATAATGTATAGCACTGTTAACGCTGGAGTTATCGGCGTTGGCCATATGGGCCAATATCACGTGGCGGCCTACTCGGAGATTCCCGGAGTCAAGCTTGCCGGCGTTTCTGATGTGGACAAGGAAAAAGGGAAGGCGGTAGCCGAGAAGTACCGGACCACATTTTACGAAGATTACCGCGAGCTTCTGGACAAGGTGGATGTGCTCACCATCGCCGTCCCCACGAAGAAACATTTCCCTATCGCCATGGTATGCCTGGAGGCCGGGAAACATTGTCTGGTGGAAAAGCCGATCTGCGACACACTGGAAAACGCGGAAAGGCTCTTTGACATGGCCGCCAAGAAGAACGTGGCCCTGCATGTGGGGCATGTGGAGCGGTTCAACGGCGCGGTGCAGGAGTTGCGCAAAGTGGTGAAGGATCCGATCCTTATCGAGTCGCGACGCCTGGGTCCCTTCAATCCCCGGGTGCAGGAAGATGGAGTGGTGCTGGACCTGATGATCCACGATATCGACATCATCATGAATATAGTGAACTCGCCGGTGGCCAGCCTCAACGTGATCGGTTCGTCGGTGATGAGCCAGAGGGAAGACGTGGTGAACGTCCAGATCCAGTTCGAAAGCGGCTGCATGGCCAACATCATCGCCTCGCGGGCCACCCAGGAAAAAATCAGGACCCTGGCCATCACCCAGAGGGACGAATATGTGGTGCTCGACTACACAAGCCAGGACATCCTGGTGCACCGACGCGCCAGCAGCCAGAGCGAGCTTACCCGCCAGCAGTTGAAATATCGCCAGGAATCGCTGATAGAGAGAATCTTCGTCCACAGGGACAACCCCCTGAAGCTGGAGTTGAAACACCTGATCGGATGCGGCACCAACGGGGACAAGCGGATCATCTCCGTGGAGAACGAGCTTCAGTCGCTCAAGGTGGCGCTCCAGGTTCTGGCAAAGCTCAAACCTGTAACCATCAAGTCCACTCCGTAGCCCCTCCATGGGCGCTCCATTGGGCCTTATAGCGGGGAAAGGGGAGCTGCCCGCCCTTGCCATCGGCCTGCGGGCGGCCAAAAAAGAGCCGGTGGTGGTGGTGACCTTCGACAAGGAATCTTATGAAAGGCTGCTTGCCCTGAAGGCGGACATGGCGCAGGTGAACCTGGTGGGGCTGGGGCAGGCGTCGAAAATAATCAAAATATTCCATCAGGCCGGGGTGGCCCAGGTGGCCTTCGCCGGCAAGGTGGACAAGCGGGTGCTGTATGAAAATCCCAGGTTCGACCTCAGAGCGCTGGCCATCCTGAAAAGAGCCAAACCGAAAAACGACGACGCCATCATGCGCTCCATAGTCCAGGAGCTGGAAAGCGAGGGGATGGCCGTGGTCAGCCAGTTGGAAATGTTCCGGGATCTGGCGCCGGGCCGGGGGAAGCTGGCCAGAAGAAAACCGAAACAGACCGAGCAGGCGGATGTGGAGTTTGGCATGAAAATGGCCAAAGGGATCGCCGCCCTGGATATCGGCCAGACGGTGGTGGTGAAGAACGGCGCCGTAGTGGCGGTGGAGGCGATCGAGGGGACCGATGAGGCGATCGCCCGGGGAGGGAAAATCGCCAAGGAAGGGGCGGTGGTGTGCAAGGTGAGCAAACCGGCCCAGGACCTGCGGTTCGACGTGCCCACGGTGGGGACCGATACTGTGGAATCCATGGTCCGGGTGGGAGCGTCCACCCTGGCCATAGAGGCGGATATGACCATGGTGGTGAATATGGAAGAGACTATACGGCTGTGCGACCTGCACAAGATAGCGTTCGTTGCGGTATGAGCGGGGAGCTGAACAGATATTACACCAGGCTTTGCCTGTGGACTGTGGGATTGTTCGCCGCGTTTCGCCTGTTGGTGATGGGGCGCACCGGCCTGGGGGATTCGGAGAGCTATTACTGGTGCTGGTCCCAGCGCCTGGACTGGAGCTATTACGACCATCCTCCCATGGTGGCGTGGCTTATCCGGATATTCACCGATATCGGGGGGGACTCCAGCTTCATGGTGCGCCTGCCATCGATCCTCCTTTTTGTTTTGCTGTGCTGGCTCCTTTACAGGCTGTCCATGGACCTGTTCCACGACGCCCGAGTGGCCTTCTATTCCATCCTGGCGTTCAACCTGATCCCGGAGTTCGGAATCGCTTCGCTGCAGATGGTGCCGGACATCCCGTCGGCTGTCTGCTATCTGGCGTATGTGCTGCTGATCAACAGGCTGCTGGTAAACGATGGGCCCGCCAGGTACTGGTATTTCCTCGGTTCGCTCATCGGCGTGGGGCTGCTGGGCAAATATTTCGTCATCCTCCTGGTCCCCTGCACGCTGCTGCTGGTGGCCGCCATCCCGGAATATCGCCAGTGGTACCTGCGATGGCAGCCGTACACCATGGCGCTCACGGCGCTTTTCTTCTTTGCGCCGGTGATCATATGGAACGTGCAGAACGACTGGCCCAGCTTCAAGTTCCATCTGGTGGAGCGGCATGGGGGTTCCCACTTCACCCTGAATAACATCGGGGAATTCGTGGGGGGGCAGCTTTTGTATGTGTCCCCCATATATCTGGCCGGGCTGTTGTGGGCCGTGGTGGCGGGATACAGCAAAGCCCGCAAGGGAGACAGGCGCTATGCCCTTTTGTTCTGTTTCTCCGCTCCCACGCTGCTGTTTTTCTATCTGGTTTGTATGTGGACGAACGAGGCGGAGCCGCATTGGCCGGCTTTTGGCTATCTTACCGCGCTGGTGATGATGAGCGCCCTGGGGGTGGAGATTACGGAAAAAGGGATCGTGCGCCAGGCCCGACGCGCGCGGATATTTTACTGGTCCGCCACCGCTTTTGCCGGATTGATCTTCGTCCTGTTCTACGTCCATGTGTTCCACCCCATCCTGCCGATAAAGCCGAAGTATGACCTGGTGAACGAGCTGTATGGATGGGACACCACCACCACGGAAATGGAAAAGCTGTATCAGGCCAGGATAGTGGAGCAGACCGGGGCCGAAGGGTTTTTGCTGGCGCACCATTGGGTGCTCTGCTCCCAGATTATGTTTGGAGTGCGGGACAGGGAGGCCGTGGCTTGCGTCAATGACCGGCGCGACCAGTTCGACTTCTGGGGAGATGACACCAGGCATATGGGGAAGGACGCCATAGTGGTGACGGATCTGCGGTTCCAGGAGCCGCCGGACCAGTTATACAGATTCGACAGCGTGGAAAAAGCCGCCGTATTGCCTGTCCTGCGCGGTGGCCAGCTTAAGAGGGAGTTTACCTTGTGGGTGGGCCGCAATTATCAGGGGCTAAGGAAACAAGAATAACGCCGGGGCTATGAAGCCATGGCCTGGTTTTTGCTCCCCTTCTTCTTCAGTTCAATGTTATGCTCCTCGATTTTCCTGCGAAGAGTGTTCCGGTTCATCCCCAAAAGCCCAGCCGCCTTGCTCTGGTTGCCTGCGGTTTGCTCCAGGGCGATGGAGATCAGGTTTTTTTCCATAAGGTTCATGAAAAAAGTGTGAAGTCCGCCGTTGCTGGGCGCATGTCGGAAGGAAGCGAATTGCTTTTCCAGGCTTGCCCGGATGAAGTCATCCACCGAAGCCCGGCTGGATTGAAAAAGCTGCTTGTCCGAATGAGAAGTACGTTGCATAAGACCCCGAAGTTGAATTTGACCAGCCACTGGCAAGAATCTTAGCAGATCAATTTACATTGTCAACTGGCTAATTATTATCGCCAATAAAAACAATGAAAAATAATTTTTCCAAACCGGCGTGGGGCCTGGAAAGCTTGAGGAGAAGGGGATTCGGTTTGTAGAATATGGGAGCCTAGCCCCTGGAGTTGAAAGAATCCGATGATAGAGGTATAATGAACAGGCGCGATTAGATGTAATGTATGGATGAAGAATTGTTATTATATGTGCCGGAAACGTGGTTTGCCTGAGGGTTCCGCTCTGTGTGGGGGATGGGGAGCCAGCGGGTAAATGACCATTCTGATGGAGATGCGCCATGAGCGACATATCTGATGAGGAAAGACAGGCCAAGTGGAGCTACAAAAACAGCCAGAAGAATTCCCCATCCAGATTCACCGTATTTGTCGAAATCTCCATTCCATGTGATGTGGCTATAAGCCGGGAAGGCTGGTCCCACCGTGTGGCCAAACAATATGGAATCTCCCGCGAAGCGCAGATCGGCGATCCTGTCTTTGATAAGAAATATTACATCGATACCTACGCCCCGGTTTTCGCCACAACGTTTCTTTCCGATCCATACAAACGCGACGCCATCGATGAGATCATGAAGCTCGGCTTCGATAGCGTGGAGCTGACGGAGAGTTTCATAAAAGCGATAAAATCCCCCGCTTCTTTTGAAAACGCGGAGGCCAAGGATTCGCTGGCCACTTTGGTTGCGCCCCACGTGCTAAGGCTTTCGGAAAACATTCCCATGGCCTCCCAGGCGGAGATTCTGGCGAAGCAGGCGGCTTTGGCCAGGATCGTCCCCATTTACGCGGTTCCCGTGATTTTGTCGATTATTGGGCCGATCCCGATATTTTTTTCCATGGAAAGCTATCGGCCAGTATCCGACATGCCGCTGTTGACGGAAGCGCTGAAATATTCCGCCGCCGCGCTGGCGCTGTATGTATGGATAGTGTATTTCATTTTGCGGGGGACATCTTCGGCGGGGCGGCATCTTTTCGGTGTGTTCTTCATTTCGCTTTTGGGGTTCATGATGACCGGCTGGGGCGCAGTGATGTATTCCAACGGCGCCCTGGATCAAAATCCCCACATCTCGCGCAAGGCTGTGGTCATCCACAAGTATGAGAATCACTCGAGCAAATCAAATGCGTATTACATTCAGCTCAAGTCGTGGCGGCCAGATTTGGAGATGGTGGAATTGCGGATTGGGGAAAGTTTGTTCAACAATGTGAAGCCGAACGAGACTTTCATAATCGTGGTCACCGGGCCTGGCTGGCTGGGACACGAGTGGATCGTCTCCTATGCCGTGGCAAGGGAATGAGCCGCCGGTGGAAAACAATGGGTATAAGGTTTCGGATTTAATATCAGCGAATATGGCTCTGGATTTGGTATAATCGCAAAAATTGGCCGCCGGGTTGCAGATACTGATTCCATGGACGGGGGGAAAATGAGGTTTAGACATCTGGCTATTATCATGGCCACGGGGCTGCTGGCCTGCGCCGCGCCACAGAAGGGGAGGCTGAACCCCACCATAGATCCTGAAGAGCCCAACGGGGCGCTGTTGATGGCGGTGTATAACGACCGCAGCCAGAAGGCGGAAATGGCCCTGAGCCAGGGCGCCGATCCCAATATGAAAATAACAGGCGATTCCACCTTGCTGATTCTGGCGGCGAAAATGGACGCGGAAAACACGGCCAATGTCCTGTTGGCCAAAGGGGCGGACCCGAACCAACACGAGCAAGGAGGCCTTTCTCCATTGATCGCCGCGTCATATGTGGGCAACGCCAGGCTGGTGGCCAAGCTTGTCAATTACCAGGCGAATGTGGCCCATGCCAACGACAACGGCCAAACGGCGCTCCACGCCGCGGCCTATGGCGGGCATGGCCGGGTGATCAAGGCCCTGGTGGCGGCAGGGGCGGATATCAACGTCCAGGATAAAAATGGAGTCACTCCTCTGTTCGCCGCCTGCGAAAAGGGGATGTTGCCGGCTGTGCTGGCTCTGCTGGTGGATGGGGCGGACCCTAACATTCCGAACTTTAACGGGCACACTCCACTTATGGCCGCGGCGCAAATGGGGAGCGAGGAGGTGGCGCGGGCGCTGATGAGGTCCAGGGCCATGATCGACCGACAAACCACGAAAGGGGGGACGGCGGTCATTATAGCTGCGGAGTATGGATGGGCCAATCTGGTGGACCAGTTGGCAAAGGGGGGCGCCAAGCTGGATATCAGGGATTATTCCGGGGCCACGGCCCTGATGATCGCTGCGTTCAAGGGGAACATGGATGTTGTGGAGGTGCTTCTGGAAAACGGGGCCGATCCCTCGGCCAAAAATGGAGAAGGCGCCACGGCGCTGGACTATGCCCTCTCCGCCGGGAAGACCGACATCGCCAGAAGGCTGAAGAGCGAAAAGCGCTGAGCGCCTGGCCTGCGGTTTGCGCCACGGCGCTGGATTATGCCCTCTCCGCCGGGAAGACCGATATCGCCAGAAGATAAAAACATGAAAGGCTCCGGGCGCTTTTTAATCGCCGAAGTGGTATTGGAGGGCCAGGATCGCCGCAGCTCCCGCCGTGCGGGCGCGCAGAATCCTTTTTCCCAGCGAGGCGGTTTTCATCCCCATGCTCCGCAGCAAATCCACCTCGTCTTTGGAAAAACCACCCTCCGGCCCGATGACTATCAGCGCCGATGAAACCTCTTCGACGCCTTGAAGGGTAGTTTTGATGGTGGCGGATTCCTCTTCCCAGAACGCGATCCGCAGTTGCGCCTCCACCTCCGCCAGTTGCGCCAGCTTCATGGGCGCCAGGATGGCGCAGGGGGAGGCCTCGCCTGATACCTTGGCGGCGGAAAGGGCGATGGCCCGCCAACGTTCCATCCTGTTTTGCAGCCGTTTCTCCTCCCCCGCTCCCTCCACCCGGGAAGAGAGCAGCGGGATGATCCCTGCCACTCCCAGTTCGCTGGTTATCCGGACTATATCGTCCATGGCCTGTCCCTTGGCGATTCCCTGGGCCAGGATTATCCTGGGCGCCTTGTCGGCGGCGGTGGGTCGGACAGACACGATGGCAAGCCGCGCCAGGGATGGGGATATGGTGATTACAGAGCACTCGTGAAGCTGATTATTGGCCATGACCAGGGCATGGTTCCCCGGTTTCAGCCGCGCCACCTTGCAGGCGTGCCTGGCCTCGGGCCCGGTCAGCAGGAGGATGGAAAGATCCTCCGCGTCCGGCTGGCCAAGGAACGTGCGCAAGGCTTAATGCTTGGAGGGGGAGGGCTGCAGACCCGATTTGATGGAACACAGGGCCGCGCACATGGTGCAGACGCTGTCGTCGCTGGGGTTGGTCTCCGCCCTTCTTTTCTTCGCCTGCTCCGGATTGATGGCCAGGGAACACTGGCTTTTCCAGTCCAGGTTTTTGCGGGCGACGGCCATTTTATCATCCCACTGCCGGGCTCCCTTTATCCCCTTTGCGATATCCGCTGCGTGGCCTGCGATCCTGGTGGCGATGACGCCATTGATCACATCTTCCACGGTGGGCAGACGCAGATGCTCTGCGGGCGTGACATAGCACAAAAAGTCCGCCCCGGCGGCGGCGGCGATGGCGCCCCCGATGGCCGCGGTGATATGGTCGTATCCCGGGGCCACGTCGGTGACCAGCGGGCCGAGGACGTAGAAAGGAGCGTTGTTGCACAGCCTCTTCTGCAGTTTCATGGTGGCTTCGATCTGGTCCATGGGCATGTGGCCCGGACCTTCGATCATAACCTGCACCCCGGCGGCGCGGGCCCTGGCGGCCAGTTCCCCCAGGATGATGGTCTCCTGCACCTGGGCCCGGTCGGAAGCGTCCGCCAGGCAGCCGGGACGCAACCCATCCCCCAGGCTCAGGGTCATGTCATATTCCCGGGCGATCTCCACCAGCCTGTCGTAATGGGAGTAAAGCGGATTCTCCTCGTCCTGATATTCGATCATTCTGGCGTGGATGGCGCCGCCCCGGCTGACGATATCCAAAAGACGCCCTTCGTCCTGCAGCCTTTTCACCGACTCGCGAGTGACGCCGCAATGCACCGTGATGAAGTCCACACCGTCGCGGCCATGGTCCTCTATGGCGGCCAGCAGCCGGTCCGCGTCCATATCGGTCAGATGCCTCTGCTCGATGATATTCTCCGCGGCCACCTGGTATATGGGCACCGTCCCCAGGGGGACCGGGCACTCGGCCAGGACCCTGTTTCGTATGGCGCGGATATCCCCACCGGTGGAGAGATCCATCACAGCGTCGGCGCCGGAATTGACCGCGGCGCGCATTTTGGCGATTTCGTTTTCCATGTCCGCGTCGTCGCCGGAGGCTCCGAAGTTGGCGTTCACTTTCACTTTCAGCCCGGCGCCCACGGCCATCCCTGCGATGGAGTGGCGGTTATTCTTCACCACCACGATAGAGCCATCCAGGACACCGTCTTTGATAAAGCCGGGGGTGACACCCTCGCGGATGGAAGCGGCTTCCATGGCCTCGGTGATTTTTCCTTCTCTTGCGGCGATCAGTTGGGTTTTCATTTCGATTACAACAGGCTGGCCCCGGGCCAACGTCAATGGTGTTTAAAAAAAAGGAGGATATGTTTGATTAAAACATCGTCCACAGATCCAGATTAGTCAATGAACCGGCGGATGTCAACCAGCATGAGCCAACCTGGGCGGTAAGGAAAAATACTAATTGGAGAAAACGCCCTTTTCCTTGAAATACTCCGCATACTGGGCGTCGGATCGGCCCAGGTGGGTGTGGAGCCAGTCGATCATAATTTCCAGGACGTCGTTTACGCACTGAAAATCCTCCGCCACGCATCTTGAGTGGTACTCGCGCATCTGCCTGCGCATTTCATCATGCTCCAGCTTGTGCTTTTCCATGTCGGGGAATCCGTGCCTGCGCATCACTTCTTCCTCGGCGAAAAAATGAAAAGTGGTATATTCGACGATCTGGTTCATCAGATCCTCAAAGGAGTTTATTGTTTTTCTTTTCAATGAAAGATCGTTGAGCTCGTTGATAAGGCGGAAAAGGTTCTTGTGCTGATCATCCAGCTTCTTGTAGCCTACGCTGTAGCTATCATCCCACTCTGCCAGTCCCATTGTCTTACTCCAAAAACCTTGCGACTATTATTCAAATAAAGGCTTGATTATACATAAGCGGTGCGGAAACCTGAAGTTCTTTTGTTTCGACATGTTACAGATCCTTGACTGTGTCCACGTACGAGATTATGTTTTGCAAGGGAGTGGCGGGGATGATTCCGCATCCCGGAGCCACGATATCCCACCCCTCTTTTATTGCAACTCTAGTCATATCTGCTACATCCGCAGGGGTCCCCTCCTGCAGGGCGCGCACGCCAAGGTTGCCCACCAGGGCCACTTTCCCACCGGAATTTTCTCTGGCCTTTTCTATCAGGACCGAGGAGTCCAGCGACAAACCTCGTGCTCCGGTTCCTGACATATCCGCAATAAGCCGGGTGGGATTGCCGCAGATGTGCAGGATGGCTGGCGCATGAAAAGAGCCTATCAGGCGCGTTGTGTATGGGGCGGAGAACTGGCGAAACTGGTCTGGCATAAGGGTCTGGCTGGTGCCGTCCACCACCATCAACACGTCCGCCCCGGCGCCCTCCAGCTCCGCCGCGTATGCGGTCAGAAGCCCCAGGATTTTCTCCAGAAGCTCTTCCAGGCCTTGCGGATCGGATTTAAGATCGCTATACAAGTGGTCGAAGTTGTAAATAGTGCTCAACACTTCGAAGGGAGTGCCTAGCGCGGCGATGATGGGGATATCCGGGTTCCGTCGCCGGGCGGCTATGGCGACAGCCTTTATCACCTGCTCCATCCGGCCGGACGTGGCGGGGTTGGGGAAACGGATTTCGCCCAGGTTCTCCCTGTCCTTGGGGGAGCTTATGGGCGGATCCCCCTCTTCGCCATAGCGGGTGGCGCATCCCATGGTCTCCGCTTCCACATTGATATCAAAGGGGAGCCGGATCGACTCGAATCCATACTGCTCCTGGCAGGCCATGGCCAGCCGGGCCATCGGTTCGGCCTCGCGCAGGGCCTGGGGCCAGTAGACCCCAGCGATCCTCATGACATCCACGGTGGCGTTTTGCGTGGGGACAGCCACAGGAGACCTGTCCACTTTTTCCCGGTTTAGAACAGCGAGCAATCTTTCCTTGGGTGTCATGGTGATATTTTTCCCTTTATCGAAAAATGAGCCTTGTCACTGCGCCCCCGCTTCTTTCAGGGACTGGACCACTTCTCCTTTATTGGGGAACCTGTCCCCCGCCTCGCTTTTGGAGAATATCAGCTTGTCATCCAGGCGCACCTCGTATATGCCCCGAGATCCCTTGAGGCATTCAACCTCCAGCCCCAGCTCTTTTCTTATCTCGGCCGCCAGACTGGCCGCCATAGGATAGTAGTTTCAAACTACGCAGTACTGTATTGTGACTTTCATGAACTCCTCTCCTTGTTCCATATCTGGTTTATACAGAATAAAAACCAATTTCGCAAATCATTATTCGGCGCCAGCAAAAACCATGGCCGCATAGCCCACCGCTGGTGTACCATCAGTAGATCAGGTTTTGTGCAGAGGTTTGGGAATGCGAATCGGAGTGGTCAGCTGCGCCATCATGCGCCTGGAGATGGAAAAGGCCATGGCAAAATTCCCCTTCATCGAAAAGGTCATATTCCTGGACGCGGGCAAACATGTCCGCCCCAGGGAGCTGAAGGAATCGGTGGTGGAGGCCATAAAGTCCATCCAGACCCAGGTGGACGTCATCCTCCTTGGTTATGGGCGATGCCGCTCTTTGGAGGGGGTCGGTGACGAATTCCAAATCCCTGTAGTCCATCCCGACGCGGAGGATTGTATCGCCATTCTTCTGACCCCCCGGCGATATCAGGAAGAGATCGGCAAAACCGCAGGCACATGGTTCATGACGCCGGGCTGGGCGCAACTGGGCCCGGATATGATCCTCAACGAACTGGGGCTGCTGGACAGGGCGAGGTATACCGGAGTGGACAAGGAGGAGCTTATCAAGGAGCTTTTCGCCGGATACAGCAGGGGGCTGTATATAGACACCGGAATCGAGGATTCCCGAAAATACGAAAAGATGGCGCAAAAATCGTGCGACATGTTCAATCTGGGGCTGGAAAAGACCATATCTGACTCCACAATTCTGGAAAACTCACTGGAGGAGGCGATCAGGATCGCCAAAGAAGCGGAAATATAGATAGCGGATCAATCCTTAGTAATTGAAAAAATGGCGCTAATCAGAATATTCAAGTAATCACGCGAAAACTTGTTTATGAAGGTTGACATTTGTTAACGGATGTGAGTACAATTACCCAGCTTTTTAAGATTGCGCTGCATAGATCTTGGCGCTCGGGTTGGCTGGGGGCCAACCTGAAAGAGGGCTGAAAATCACAAGGGGGGCTTGGTCATTGAGGCAAATGGCGATTACACAGCAGGTTTTGTCGGCAGACGAATCATTCCGGGAGTCCCCTTCCATGCATCACCATCCCTTCCAGATGTTCTTCTGGGCTGCTCGTTGTCATATTCCATTTTCTTTTTCTTTTTTGGGTAAAAGGTGCAAAAAGATGATCGGTCACTCTATTTTTTCCAGGCTTACAACAAATAGGAAGAGCAAGACATGTCTAATGAAACCATGACGCCAAAAGAAAGGGTTTTGAAATTTCTCCGGGGAGAGAAGGTGGATCGTCCTCCTGTGTTCAGCGGGATGGGGAACATCATAAAGCCTGTGCTGGATAAGTACGGCATATCGTTCCAGCAGGCCCACCGGGATCCGGAGATGATGGCCAAGGCGGCCAGCGGTATGTATCGGGAGTATGGTTTCGAGTGCGCCGTTGTCCCCTTCGACCTGGGAGTGGAAGCCGAGGCTCTCGGCTCCGTCATGAACTTCTATGATGATGTGGAGAACATGCTCTATCCCACCATCAAGGAAAAATGCATCAAAACCGTGGATGATATCAAGATTCCCGCCGATATTTCCCAGGCGGGGAGGATACCGGTTATCATGGGCGCCATTTCCAGGCTAAAAGAGGAGTTTGGCGATCAGGTGGCGGTGGGGACATATATCCTGGGGCCCTTCACCCTGGCGGGCCAGCTGAAGGAACTGGACGAGCTTCTGGAGGAGTCTTTCA
>JAOUPQ010000160.1 GCA_029879765.1 Nitrospinota bacterium
GGCCTCGCTGGCGCTGTTCATGGAGGACTCCAACAAAATGCTTCTGGCCACCAACAACGGGTCGCTGTACATTGCCCGTGGGGAGGAGGCCTTCGTCTTCGCCTCGGAGGAATATATACTCAACGAGTTTTTGGCATGTGAACTGGCCCCTGTGCTCAAGCTTGAGGGAAAAGCGGTCCAGCTTCGCGCCGGGGAGGGGCTTAGCCTGGATATGGTAACCATGGGGGTGGAGAAGTTCCCCCTGACCGGGGAGCGCGCCATCCGGGATGATGGCTACACTCCCCCCAGGCCCTTGCGCATCATCGACCTGTCGGAAAAAGAGGATCCATCCAAGGCGGAGCTGCGCCGCTGCACCAAGTGCATCCTGCCGGAGACCATGCCCTTCATCGAGTTCGACGAAAACGGGGAGTGCAGCTATTGCAAGGCGTACTCCTATCCCCAGCTGAAAGGAGTGGATGAACTGGAGAAAATCCTGGCCCCTCACAGAAGAACCGATGGCGGGCCGGACTGCGTCTTCGCCTTCAGCGGCGGGCGCGACTCCAGCTATGGCCTGCATGTCATCAAAAAAGAGCTGGGGATGAACCCGGTTGCCTTCACCTATGACTGGGGGATGGTGACAGACCTGGCCCGGCGAAACCAGGCGCGGCTTTGCGGCAAGCTGGGGGTGGAGCATATCCTCATCTCCGCGGACATCAAGAAGAAACGGGAGTATATCCGCAAGAACGTGCTGGCATGGCTGAAAAAGCCGGAGCTGGGAATGATCCCGCTGTTCATGGCCGGCGACAAGCATTTTTATCATTACGCATACCAGGTGATGCGCCAGACCGGCGCCAGCGTCATCATATTCTCGGAGAACATGCGCTATGAGCGCGCCCAGTTCAAGGAAGGGTTCAGCGGCATAAACCAGGCCACCCCCCGCCCCTATGGCATCTCCTCCATCAACAAGTTTCTGCTCCTCTCCTATTACCTGAAGCAATACGCCCGCAACCCGGCCTATATAAACACGTCCCCGCTGGATACCATCTCCGCCTTCTATTACTCATACATGATCAAGCACGATTACGTGTACACCTTCGACTATGTGAAGTGGGATGAGGGACAGGTGAACTCCACCCTGATCAACGAATATAACTGGGAGCTTTCGCCGGACACCTCCGCCACCTGGCGCATCGGCGATGGCACGGTGCCCTTCTATAACTATATATATTACACAGTGGCCGGATTCACCGAGCACGACACCTTCCGCAGCCACCAGGTTCGCGACGGGGTGCTGACCCGGGAGAAGGCGCTGGAGCTTGTGAAAGAAGAGAACAAGCCGAGGTGGGAGACCATGGCCTGGTACGCCCACACCGTGGGGTTCGACCTGGACGAGGCGATCCGTGTGATCAACTCCCTGCCGAAGCTGTATAACTCATGAACGGCGATACGGCCCCCCCAAACAGGTTTTCCCAACGGCCTATAGCATATCTGGCGCTGGCCGCCCTCATTGGCCTGGCGCTGATCCTGGCGTTGGTGGAATCCGCGCTTCATTTCACAAGCTGGCGCATGTATATCGACCGGCACACTCATGCCCCAATTCCCCAGTACTACATTCAGAGCGATCCCGCCTTGGGATTCGACCTGGCTCCCAACGTAAAAGCCGCCCGCTTTTATTCCGCATTCCGGGAATTTGACCACGAGGTATTCACCAACAAATACGGCTGCTTCGACAGGACCACGGGCGATGAAGGTGATTATTCGCTTCTGCTGGGGGACAGTTTGATATGGGGCTGGACGCCATACCAGCAAACCATGGGCGCTCAGCTGGAGAGGAGGCTCGGCTCCCCTGTGATGAAATGCGGCGTCATGGGATACGGCGTGGAGCGGGCCTTGGCCAAGGGGCGCAAGGTGGTGGCCCAGCGCGGCCGCATGCCCAAGATTGTGATATTCGGCTTTTCCTGGAACGACCTTAACGATGATCACTTTCCAGGCTACAGCGTGGTGGATGGAATCCTTGCGAATGGTTACGCGGCAAACTATGTCACTGGCGAGTATTCCCTGATCGACAATGAGGCGCTGCCCAAGTTCTTAGCCAATGAAAAGAAATATGGCTTGCGGCAAGAGGCTCCGCCTGGCTTAATAAAGGGCCTGCCCCTGGCTCTGAAAAAATTCGCTAAAAATAATTCCATATTGTACAACCTGAGCAAATACGGTTACAAAATCCCAAGTTATTACGCCGGGATGTATAGCAACCATCATCTTCCCCGAAGCAGCATGAACAGGTACTTAAGATATCTGGCCTATTTGGATGAAACTAAGTATCCGTGGATTGAAAACGCTTGGCGCAAGACTTTCGAAAACATATCGGCAATGAACGATTGGGCGGAGGGGATGGACGCGAAGTTTATCCTGGTTATCATCCCCACAAAGGAGCAGATATATTTCCAAAAGCAAGTCTTCAGAAGCGCCGAGGCCATGGAACGGCCCAGGAAGAGGCTGATGGAGTTTCTTGAAAGCCGCCACATAAAATACGTAGACATCCTTCCAGGCTTCCGGAAGGCGGTCGCCGAACCGGGCACGCCCATGCTTTACTACAAACATAACACCCACTGGAACGAGGCGGGAAGCGGGCGGGCAGCTCAAATAGTCCACAAGGCTATTGAAAGCGAATTGAACCGAAAATAAAGGCCAGGCCTAACTAAAGAGGATTGGTGGTTCTAACTTAGCCTCCTTGCACCTGCCTTACTTCATGACTGTAATCACCGCCGCGCACTGCCCTTTTTCATAGGATATGCTGTACACATTGTCGTTGGGGACCCCGTATTTGAGGATCCTGCTCAGGACGATATCAGCCCTCTTGCCCGCCTGCTGCAACCGGAAAGTGGGGTCTTCGCTCACCTCCCCGTCCGCCATGCAGGAGAAACCTTCTATCTGCAAGGTGTATCCTTTCTCCACGGCGAACATGGCCGCCTTCATGATGTCCTTCTCATTGATCATGGTCAGGGTTCCCGGCTGGAAATTGATCATGATCGACGCGCTTTTCTTCGCCGCCGCGCCCGGCGCCCAGACCAGCGTCACTGCGGCGGCCAGCGCCATGACTACAAATTGAAATTTCTTGAGGGTCATAGAATCGTATCTCCTTTCCCGAGTTTAACGGAATTATCATACTCTTTCATGGCCCTGGGAATCAAAAGCTGTATTTTCCTCCATCGGGCGGTGTCTGTGGGATGGGTGAAGAGAAACTTCATATACGGCCTGCTATCGTCCCCCTCCCGCTCTACTATCCTTTCCCAGAACCTCACAGCCTCCCTGGGATCATACCCGGCCCTGGCCATGTACAAAAGCCCCATCTCGTCCGCTTCCATCTCATGGATCCGCGAAAAGGGGAACGCCATGGAGATCACGTAATCCACCCCCCAGGCCATGCGCAGCTTCGTCTTCTCCGCCAGTGTATGGGCCAGCCCCATATTCACCAGCTCCATTCCCAGCTCCAGCACCATGGCGTGGCTGCCCCGCTCGGCGCCGTGCCGGGCCATGGCATGGCCCACTTCATGGGCGATCACCGCCGCCAGCCCCGCCTCGTTTTCCGCCAGGGGGAGGAGGCCCGAATGCACCACCACCTTGCCGCCGGGAAGACAGTATGCGTTGGGCGATTCCTCGTCCACCAGGGTGAATTCCCAATCCATATCCCTCCCGGTGGCCGCCGCCACCGCGCGCCCCACCTTCTCCACCAGCCCGTTGAGCCGAGCGTCCCGCACCAGCGTGGCCTGCTCCACCATGTCGCGATATACTTCGCTCCCCAGCGCCAGCTCTTTCTCCTCGTCCATGATCATAAGCTGGGGCCGATGGGTGATCGGCGCGCTCTGGCACGACACCAGCGCCAGCGCCACACACCATACCCGAAGCAGTTGAAGGGGAATCCTCACCCAGGAAAGGGCGGCTTTATATGATTTTTTCCCCAATCCAAAGGGGCGGGCGACGCTGGCGGTATTGGTCATTGTCTGTCTTTACTCTTTTGGAAGAAGGCCAAAACAGGTACAATAGCTCGTTTTAACAATAATATCATACGGTTGAATCGGTTCGAACATATGAAATCGCTGACAGGCGCCCAGATACGCCGCCAGTTCCTGGACTACTTCCTCTCCAAGGGGCATACGGAGGTGCGCAGCTCCTCCGTGGCGCCGCATAACGACCCCACCCTGCTCTTCACAAACGCGGGAATGGTGCAGTTCAAAAACGTCTTCACCGGCGCCGAGCAGCGCCCATACTCCCGCGCCGCTTCCTCCCAGAAGTGCCTGCGCGTCTCCGGCAAGCATAACGACCTGGAAGCCGTGGGCCGCACCGCCCGCCACCAGACCTTCTTCGAGATGCTGGGCAACTTCTCCTTCGGCGACTACTTCAAGGAAAACGCCATAGAATATGGATGGGAGTTTTTGACCGGCGCACTGAGGCTGCCGACGGACAAACTGTATATCACCGTGTTCCGGGAGGATGACGAGGCGCACGCCATCTGGGAAAAGAATATCGGCCTCCCTCCGGGGCGGATCACCCGAATGGACGAGAAGGACAACTTCTGGAGCATGGGGGACACCGGCCCCTGCGGCCCCTGCTCGGAGATACATATCGACCGCGGGCCGGAAACCGGCTGTGGCCGACCGGAATGTAATGTGGCCTGCGAGTGTGACCGGTACATAGAACTTTGGAACCTGGTCTTCATGCAATACGATCGGGACGCCGACGGCAGGATGAACCCCCTGCCGAACCCGAGCATAGACACCGGCATGGGGCTGGAGCGCCTGGCCTCCGTGATCCAGGGCAAACCCACCAACTTCGACACAGACCTGATCCTCCCCGTCATCACCGCCATGGAGCAGATGACCGATGTGAAGTATGGCGCCTCCCCGGAGACGGACGTATCCTTCCGGGTCATCGGCGACCATGTGCGGGCGCTGGCTTTTCTGGTGGCGGACGGGATCAACCCCTCCAACGAGGGGCGAGGCTATGTGCTGCGCCGCATCCTGCGCCGGGCCCTGCGTCACGGAAGGATGCTGGGGGTCAACGATCCCTTCGCATACCGGCTGGCGCCTGTGGTGGTGGATATGATGAAGGAGAGCTATCCGGAGCTGGAAGAGGCTTCAAAAGCCATCACCGGCGTGGCGCTGGCTGAGGAGAAGAGCTTCGCCGCCACACTGGATCATGGAATGAAGCTGATTGACGAGATGATCAGCATAGCCCGCGACGCCGGAAAAACCTCTGTCGCCGGGGAGGATCTGTTCCGCCTCTACGACACCCACGGTTTCCCCATGGATCTGGCGCGGGATATCATCACCGACGCCGGGCTGGAACTGGACGAGAAAGGCTATGAGGAACTGATGGGGCAGGCCCAGGAGAAGGCCCGCAAGTCGTGGAAAGGCGTCACCGCCGCCAAAACTTCCGAAGTCTACACCACCGGCGAGCCCACGGTTTTCACCGGCTACAGGGAGGAAGCCACCCAGGGCGCCACGGTCATCTCCATCATCAGGGAGGGGGCGGCCATAGAAAAGGCCGGCGAAGGGGAAGAGGTGGAAATCATGCTGGACAAGACCCCTTTCTACGCCGAATCCGGCGGCCAGGCCACCGACACCGGAGCCATGGGCAACGACACATTCCACGCCCAGGCGCTGGAAGTGACCAAGCCGGATGGCGCCCGGTGGGTCCATAAGATAAAAATCGCCCAAGGCGCCGTTCGTGTCGGGGATAAAGTAACGTGCCGTGTGGACCACACACGCCGCCAGGATATCCGCCGCAACCACTCCGCCACCCATCTTCTCCACTCCGCCCTGCGCCATGTGATCGGCGCCCATGTGAAACAGGCAGGCTCGCTGGTGGCGCCGGAGCGGCTGCGGTTCGACTACACCCACTTCACCGCGCCGGACCCGGCGGACCTTTTGCGGATAGAGACCATGGTCAACGACCACATCATGGCCAACGCTGCGGTGGATACCAAAGAGCAGAGCGTGGAAGAAGCGGTCTCCTCCGGGGCCATGGCCCTGTTTGGAGAGAAATATGGGGACGCCGTGCGGGTGGTGACCATGGGTGACTTTTCCATGGAGCTTTGCGGCGGCACCCACACCCGCGCCACCGGGGATATCGGCCTGTTCCGGATCGTGGCCGAAGGGGGCGTGGCCGCCGGGGTGCGCAGGATAGAAGCGGTCACCGGCGCCGGGGCGCTGGCCCATGTGCGCGCTCGCGAGGAAGAGCTGGCCCGCATCGGAGCGGCCCTGAAAAGCGGCGGCGCGGACCTGGCCTCCCTGGTGCAGAAACAGTTGGACAGGGCCAGGGATCTGGAAAAGGAGAACCGCAAACTGAAGGAGAAGCTGGCCTCCGGCGGGGGTGGCGAGGCCGAGGCGGTGGAGATCGAAGCTGGTGGAATGAAGTTGACCCTTGTGGCGAGCGAGCTGGATGGCGCCGACGCCCAAACGTTGCGCGCCTTCGTTGATGACCAGAAGAACAGGATAAAGACCGGCGGTGTGATCGTGGCGGGCGCCCGGCAGGGGGATAAGGCGCTGGTGGCGGTGGGGGTGACGGACGACATGACAAAGAAAATCCAGGCCGGAAAGATTATAAAGGAAGTGGCGGGGATCGTGGGGGGAGGCGGAGGCGGCAGGCCGGATTTCGCCCAGGCTGGCGGCAAGAATCCGGAGAAGCTGCCAGAGGCCCTCGACGCGGCGCCGGAAATCATCCGCAAGCTGCTGAAGGGCTGATGGCATGGGAATATTGATGGACCAGGTTTTCTGTGGGGAAATTTGCCGCAGAGAACTTTCCCAGCAATCTTCCATGCCATGAAGACCCTCATCATCTTCGCCCGGGCGCCTTTTTATGGGCAGGTGAAGACCCGGCTGGCCAGGACCCGCGCCATCGGCAAGAAAAGGACTCTGGCCCTCTATCGCGCTTTCCTGGAAGACACCTTCATTATGGCCAC
>JAOUPQ010000018.1 GCA_029879765.1 Nitrospinota bacterium
CGAAGAACATCTTCGCGGGCGTATCCGGAGTCTACCGCCACGAAGATCGATAATGCGGCCTTGGCAAGAGGCGCCTGGGTCAGAGGAACACCCTTGACCATAGCAAATGGGATGCGGTATCGGCGAAAGACATCCTCCACGATGGCGGCGTATGGGCGAATATCCCTCATGACAATAATGAAATCGCGCCATGCGTAGCCCTTTTCCCTCTTCAGGGACAGCAGAGCATGCCCCACTTCCTCCATTTCCCTGTACCGGCTGGAGCCTGCGATTATAGCCACGGGAGACTCTTGCGGATTTTCCGCCTGGCGTTCAGGATCCATTTCGAAGATGCGGTTTTTCACATCCGCCAGGGGCCCTTCCGGATCCAGGTCAAATTCGATTTCCAGCTTCTCCGCCCGGGAACCCAGCTCCTCGAACTTGGCCAGGTTGTCGGTCAAAAATCCGAACGCTTCCCTCCTGGAATCTGGCGCCGGGGCCACAATGCGCACCGGGATTCTCCGGGCTATGCTTCGGAAAAGCTCGAAGCGATATGGAGTGAACTGGTATATATCCTCCAGCTGGATTTCGCGATATTTTTCCAGAAATGGAATCGGCGCGTTTTGTTTCAATGCATCCACCAGTTGGCGGCGGGCCATGGCCGGATCCACCACTCCATGACGCAGCAGCTCCTTTTCATAGGCGGCGTATAGGCGGCCAATATCCCCTTCTTTGGAAGGGGCGTAGCCGACGATTTGTTCATATTCCCCGGGGGAAACCAGCCCGGCGCCCAGTTGCTCGAACAGCCCCAGCATGGCGTCCAGGAATCCGGGGAATTTTTCGGCCCCGGACATGCCGCCGGAAGCGTCAGGGATGGCTCCTTTGTTCCCGAAATGCGCGGTCATAACCCTGGAAAGAATAATGGACCGGGTGAACTGGCCAGCCGGTTTGTATACCCCCACCAGGTCGCCATACAGCCTTCGCTCGAAAGCTTGCATGGTCATCATGCCAGGGGCCAGCAGGGCGCAGCCTCCTTTCACATTCACCATCAGATCAATGGCGTGGGCAAGCCTCTGGGCCGTGGGATACAAGGTCAGGGAGTTGGTATATGTCATACCATGGATTCTAACAGAAAAGACGAATCGCCTTCACGGAATGGGGAAGGGATATGGGGAACCGTAAAGGCGATCCGTTCTGGAAACCAAATTACTTTATCAATTACAGAGATTATAATCTATTTAAGATAGAATGCAATCTAAAATGATATGGCCCCAGCCCACCGCCATAATTTCCAGCGCTGATCCTCCTGACGCCTTCCACATGACAGGCGGCCACTATCCCTTTTTCCATGGCGCAACTGATTGTCTGCTCGCTTGTTCCATCAATAACGATCTCCAGCGCCACGTTTTCCCCCGGCGCCAGCAGGCTGGATGTCTGGCGGCGGATGGTGGGGCAATACTCGGTGTTGGTGGCGGCTTTCAAGAATTTATATCGAGACCCCACCTTGGAGCCAGAGCGCACCACCCCCCCCGGAAACGGGAGGATGACACCACCTAATTGATCGATCGCCTTGACCGCTTCTTTTGCCGCCGCCAGGGCGGATTCCGGCGTTGCGGCCAGAATCAAAAAGTTGCCGCCACCGATGCCGTCCAGACGACCGAAGCTTTCCTCTATGACAAACTCCCCTTCCATCACCGGGATTCGCCAGTATCTTCTGTCGGCGACCACTTTGGACATCTGAAACCCATCGCCGAAATAGCGCAGCTTTCCGCCGATCTCCATCATCTTCTCCGAAGGCGCCCCGTTGTAGACGGCGGTGGTGGGGCAAGTCATGATAGCCTGGCCGATGCGATTCATCAGGCTCTCTTCCAGCCCCTTTTTTCCCATGGTGAAAAAGAGCAGCTTGGCGCCGGGTCGACCATCGGGGGTTTTGCTGGTGTATTCCTCCAGCCCGGCCTCCACCCCGCAACCTATGATGGAAGTGGCGAACCCCGTGGCGGAGCATATGGCCCTGTCCAGCCAGTACCGGTCGGCGGCGGTGACGATGATCCGCGAATAGACCATGGGGAAGGCCTCGGCGAAGGTGTCCTCTATCACCACACCGTTGATCAACAGAGGTTCGCTCATAATATCAGCCTTTCGCCTGGCCAGCCCGTATTCACGACGACTGCTTCATTATACTATCCGATGCGCCAAAAACCCGCCAAACGCTCACAGCTGCCGATACATTCTGGCGATCTTCACTCCCGCCTCGGTGGCGATCCTGCCATCCTCCGGGGTGATCTGGGGTTGTTTCCCTTTGAGAATGCTATCCACAAAATGCTCCACTTCCTGGTAGTGGCCCCACACCCTGGGCCCGGAGACATCCACTTTATACACCGTCTCCTTCGGATCATCGGCCATTACTTTGATGGTGTGGGTGTCGATGGCGTTTATCATGTTGGTGTTCTCCCCCACCAGCTCCATGGTCACCACGGTCTGGTCCTGGCTCACTCCGCCGGAGTATTGGGCGGAGACGATGGTCCCGTCGGAGAATTCGGCGATAGCGTATCCCATATAGCCATGGGTGCCGCCATATTTGGCCAGTTTGTGGTTCTCCGCCACAGAGTGGAGTTGGACGATCTCCGCGCCCAATAGCCATCGGAAGAGGTCTATGCTCCACACCGAGAGGGTGAACAGCGGGCCGCCCGATTTCTTCTTGTCCCACGCCCAGGAATTCGGCGGCCACTGGGCGGCCAGCAGGTTGGCGGAGATATATTCGCGATAGTGGATGGCCACCGGGCCTTTGCCCAGGACCTTTTCCTTTGTGATCATCTCCTTCACCCGCTGATAGATCGGGGCGAAACGGAAGTTTAGCGATGGCATGAGGGTGACCTTTGCCTTCTTGGCGGCGGCTATGATCTTGTTGGTCTGGGCCATGTTCACCCCCAGGGGCATCTCCAGCAGAACATGCTTGCCCGCCTTGATGAAGTCCATGGCCACGGCGTAATGAAAGGGAGTGGGGACGGCGATGATGGCGGCGTCTATGGCCGGGTCCTTCAGCGCGTCCTTGACGCTAAGGTATTTCTTGCACCCATACTTTTCGGAATACTTGGTGGCCAGCTTGTCGTTCATGTCGCACACAGCCACCAGTTCGGCGTTCTTGATCTTGTTCACCGAGGGAGCGTGGGCCTGCCCCCCCACGAACCCTAAGCCCACTACCACCATTCCCAGCTTTTTCATATCATCCTCTCCATTTGTTCTGCTGTTTTTAGGTTCAAATAAAATATCTGGCCAATCGACCTTTGCTCCATATTCCAGCTACCATCCCGTCGGCGGGAAAAGTCCAGGGGGGTGGGGGTCATTTTGCCCTCTCCCTCCCCTTGCTCCTCCCGCTGTGGAAGGGGATACTATTGATTCCGAATAACATGGCGGCATTCACCCCCCCTCCTGCTCCGCCTTCTCCTTTTCCCTGGCGATCTTTTTCCAGTCCGGTATCTCATCGATCACATGCTGTATGGTGGGAAACTTGTCCTCCATATGCGGGAACTGCATAGACTTCATAAAGACCCTCTCGAAATCCTTATATACGGTCAGCTCCAGATATCGCACTTTCCTGGCCATCTCGTCGGCTTCCTTGCGTTTGTGCTTGTTCACCAGGCACAGCCTGGCGCCATCCCCGGCGGCGTTGCCCACGGAAAGTATCTTGTCCAGCGGCGCATCCGGAAACATTCCCATCAGCAGACAGGAGAACTGGTTCAGATGGGAGCCGAACGCCCCTGCCAGCACCACCGTGTCCACCTTCTCCACGCCATGCTCCCGCATCATGATCACGGCCCCGGCGTATATGGAGCCGACGGCCAGCTGGATGGCCCGCACATCCCCCTGGGTCACCACGATATCCTTGCCGATGGATGTCTCCTCCTTATAGGCGAGGATATACTCCGGCATGCCGCTTTGCGGATCCTTGGTAATTCTTTTGGATGGGGCATACTTGGAGAAACGGCCACTTTTGTCTATGATCCCTGTGCGGAACATCTCCGACACCACGTCGATGATGCCGGAGCCGCATATCCCCTTGGCCTCGATCTCCGCGGCGTCAATGTTCCAAAGCTCCTTGCCGATCACCTTGAACCTGGGCTCTAGTGTTTCCTGGTCTATCTCCACCTTCTCTATGGCGCCAGGCGCCGCCCGCATCCCGAACTTTATCTGGGCGCCCTCCAGCGCCGGGCCGGTGGCCACGGAACAGGAGACCACACCATGCTTTTTAGAGCCGAGGAGCAACTCGCCATTGGTGCCGATATCGATGATCAGCATCAGCTCCTCGGAGTTGTATGGCTCCTCGGCGATGAGCACTCCGCAGTTGTCCGCCCCCACGAACCCAGCCTCGTTGGCCAGCACATGGATGCTTCCGCAGATGTTTATATCTATCCCCAGGTCGCGCGCCTTCACATCCAGCGCCTTGGACATGGCGGTGGGGAACGGGGCCACCCCCACGTATTGCGGATCCAGCCTCAGCAGGATATGGTGCATGGCGGTGTTGCACACCAGCACCATCTCCAGGATATCGTCCCGGGTGATCATATGCTCCTCGGCCAGGGCTCCGATCATCTCGTTCAAAGTGCCGATGATCGCCTTGTGCATCTTCTCCAGCCCCGTCTCCGGGTTCTGCATGGCATAGGTGATCCTGCTCATCACGTCCTCGCCATATATCACCTGGGGATTCATCTTCGACTCGGTGGCCACGGCTCGCCCTGTCTTCAGGTCGGTCAGATACGCGGCCACGGTGGTGGTTCCGATATCTATGGCGATGCCGTAATAGTTCTCCACTTTCCCCGGCGCCACCCGCACTATCTCGCCATGGAGCAGGAACACTGTGACTTTCCAATCGGCCTTGCGCAACGTCCCGGTCATGGCCCGCAGGCAGTGGATATCGATCCTGTCCGCCTCCACGCCATGCTGCGCCTTCAGGGCCGCCACCACCCGCAGGAAGTCGTCCTCCGGGTCGTGCAGGGTGGGCGATTGCATCTCTATGTAGTGGATGGTCAGCGCCGGGTCCGGCTTGTGCTTGAGCTTGCCCGCTTTTTTGCGGACCACCTGCTTGCCGCCGCGGCTCTCCTCCGGCACGAACACCAGAAGGTCGCCCTGCACATGGGCCAGGCAGGAGAGCCGGTATTTATTCTCCTTCTCCGCCAGGCTGAGCATCCTCTCCTCGTCCCTGGTCCAGCCGGAGAGATTGCCAACCCTGGAGTCGACACCGTATTTCTCGAAGAACCCCTCCTCCACCTGCACCTTGCACTTGCCACAGGTTTTCTTCTCGCCGCATATCGACTCGATCTCCACCCCCAGGCTCCTGGCGGCTTCCAGCAGGTTGGCGCCATCCTTGATCTTGCCCCTGCGGCCGGAAGGCTGGAATATTACCGTATGTTCGTTCATTCTATTTCATCTCCACAATTTTCTCTCTGTTAGGACAGACAGGGCGCAACTCTCCCCAGTGTCGTCCATTCCCGGGCGTTTTCGCTCAGCTCTTGGCGTTGGCTTCCTTCTGGATTTCCCGCAGGCTCACCACCATCTTCACCGCTTCCTCCAGGGCGTTGGACGCGTCCTTGGCGGTGGCATCGGCGCCGAACTTGCCCACGATGTCGTCGGTGATGGGCGCGCCGCCGATCATGATCTTGCAGTTGGGGTTTTTCGCCCGGATCATCTCTATGACCTTGGGCATCCCCATCATGGTGGTGGTCATCATGGCGGAGAGGCAGACGATGTCTGAATTGGTTTCCAGCTGCTTTTTCAAAAAATCCTCCAGGGGCACGTCCCGACCCAGGTCGTATACGTTGAACCCGGCCACGTCGAACATCATCTTGACGATGTTCTTTCCTATGTCGTGAACATCCCCCTGCACCGTGCCGATCACCACGGCGCCTTTGACGCCGGAATCGCGAGGTTTCATCTGCGGTTTGAGTATGTCCAGCCCTATATACAGCGAGTCCGCCGCCATCAGCATCTCCGGCACGAAATACTCCTGGGCGGAGAACAGTTTCCCCACCTCCTCCATGCCGGACACCAGACCGTCGAATATGGCGTCGTATGTATCCTCGCCGGTATCCACCCATTCCTGGGCCGCTTCCCGCACTTCGTCGTCTTCGAACTCCACCACGCCTTGGGCCAGTCTTTTAAGAAGCTCTTCTTTTTTCGCGCTATCCAAAGCCATTTCGTTTTTCTCCAATCCTCTTGTTGTTTTCGTTTATACGCTGGTTTCCCGGACAGCCTTCATCATGGCCTCCAGGTTTTCCGGTTTGGCGGTGGGCCATATGTCGCACCCTGGATGAACGCCGTTGACTCCGTCCCGCACACATTGGGCGGCCACATTATACGCCCCTTCGGCGTCGCCTGTGTTCAGTGTGGCGAAGGGGTTGAAGTTGCCCAGTATCACAGTCTTTTCCCCCGTCTTCTCCCTGGCTTCTTTCATCGGAGTCTTGGAGTCGATGGAAAGGGCGCTGTATCCGCATTCGGCCATCATATCGATCACCGGCAGCACGGAGCCGCAGATGTGCAGGATGTTGGGGGAAGCCATATTGTCCGCCACCTTTTTTAGCGCGGGGAATATCACTTTCTTGAACACCCTGGGACTGAGCACATCGGAGGTGGCGCCCATTTCGCGCACGCTGATGTAATCTATCCCGTTTTGCAGAAGGTGGTTGCCCACAAGGATTATCACGTCCGCCAGGGCGTCGAGGTATTCCTTCATCTCCTCCGGCTTCTTCAGCGAGCCCTTGAGGATGACCTCGAGTTCGTTGATCTGGCCGCCCAAGGTGAAGGGCCCCAGCACGTATGACCCGATGGCCACCTGGTCGCCCACTTTTTCCCGCACAATGCGCGCCGCCTCAATGACCAGCGGGATGCGCCCCTTTTTCAGCAATTCCGGCGTGGCCGCCGCGCGAAGCTGCTCCGTGGTCAGTTTGCTCTTCTCTTTAATCGTGGGATAGAGCAGCTCCTCCGTCTCCGCATATGGGTTCATCACACATCCCAGGGCCTCCGCCTCCAGGCAAAGGTCGAAGGGAATCACCACGCACTCATAGCCGAACAACTCCCAGCTGGTCATGGCGGCCTCCGCCATCTTTTGCGCGTCGTTGTGCAGGTCGGCGAAACGGTATCCCAGTTTCTCCAACCCCTTGGTGGTGACGTTACCAACACCGGAAAAACAGGGCACCGGCGTTACTTTTTCCCCCTTCAGCGTCCGGAGCACCCGCTCCTTGGCCGTCATTGTCGCTTCCGTCATTATCACTCCTGACTTTATAACTTATAGTTTTTCGCGGTTTCGTAAAACGTCCGCAGGTTCTCCTCCGGCACGCTGGGAGGATGATCGCATCCTGGCATCAGGATGAACCCCCCATCAGCCGCAGCGTCACCCAGAATCATGGTCGCCTCTTCGGCCACCTGTTCCGCTGTGGCCCTGTCCAGTATGGCGACCGGGTTCATATTACCTGCAATGCACATTTTGTTCCCAATTTCCGTTTTCGCCTTTTTCATATCCACTTTATGGTCCAGGCTTATGCAGTCCACTCCAGTGGCAGGGAAAAGATCCAGCCGACTGTTTGTGTCGCCACATATGTGCAGCAAAACTTTCACGTTCCTGGCGTGGGCCCAGTCGCTCATCTCCTTCAGGGGTGGCAGGGCGAACTTTTCGAATTGCTTGCGGGATATCAGGTCGCCGGATGCGGTGGGGTCCGCCATGGAGATCATCTCCAGTGTTCCGTCTTCGATGATGGGTGTGTATATGGCCTGCAGCATCTTCACAGCGAATGCGCATGCGGCTTCCACCAGCGCCTTGTCCTTGAAACAGGCGCGCATCATCTGCTCCACCCCCACCAGCTGCGCCGCCAGGGTGAAAGGCCCCCAGGAGGTCATGGTCACCACCACCTCGTCGCCAATCTTCTCCTTAACCATGCGAAGGGCTTTCCATATGGTCTGGATCACCGGATCGTTGGGAATCCTTCCCAGATCCAGCTTGTCGATATCCTCTATTTTGTGGATGTATGGCTCCTCCAGATCGGGGGCGCCGACCTCGCGGAACTTGATCGTCCCTCCCAGGGCGGCGGCCTGCAGGTTGTTGTAGCCCGAGCCCACATAGACAATATCCGGCTTGTACTTCTCATAGATTTCCAGGTTGGTCTTCGCCATCCGCTCCGGATCCTGGCTAAGCTCCCGGAAGGTGGTGCCGGAGCGATATATCGTCCAGACCCCGCAACCGAAAGGCGCCACCGGTATCCGTTCAGTTTTCCGCATCTCCATTGCGGCGAAAACCATTTCCTTCGCGTTCATAATCCTTTCCTCTCTTTTATTATTCACCCCAGCAGGGGCATGACTCTCAGCCTTTTCTCGTTTTCTTCGCGCCCATGGGGCATGCCATGAAACAGATCCCACAAACCGGCCTGCCGTACTTGTCGCTGTTTTCCGACATGAATGAACTGCACTTTTCCAGGTCGATCACTTCGAGCTTCCCCCTGGCCCGGCTCCAGTTGATTCCCAGCACAGCCCCCACCGGGCACGATATTACACACAGCTTGCACTCGCCACACATGCTCTCCAATTGGGGGAGCGACGGGGTCAGCTTTGCGTCTGTCAGTATGGTGGCCCATATCAGGTTGGGCCCGTATTCGCCGTTTATCACCATCCCGTTCTTGCCGACCCAGCCCAGCCCGGACATGGTGACCGCCATCTTGTGGGAGAACAGGTTGTATAACGCGGAGATGAATTTGCGTTCTTCCGCCACCGCTATGGGGGGGATGGCCATGCACCTGTATTTTCTTTTTCTTAAAAACTTTGTGGCCTCTTGCAACAAGCCACCAAGTTTCACCGTGATATCCTCATTTTCCTTCATGTACGCCAGCATCAGGCTGTGCTCGTCCAATTCCCCATTCATTTTTTCCGGTTGCTTGAACTTGTGCAGCTTCATGCCTATGGCCACTGCTCTGGTGTAATGATGAAATTCTTTTGAAATGGCTTCTTTTTCTTCGATCCCGGTAATATCGCCAATACCCACCAGATCAGCTCCCCCTTTCTTTAGCAAACTTTTCAGTTCATCAGACAAGGGAGACATAAATTCCTTCGTTACCAATCGGAGCATATGTTACAAGAAGAAACATAACCAACAATCCGGACAACCACTGATGGCGCCTCATAAAATATATCGTATTCATTTTAGCGCAGAACGGAACCTGGGGTAAGAGAAAGAGATTCGCATACTCTAATACATTGGTTTGTATGCTCTTTTGCCATACCATGATTTTATGATATAGTCGGATATCACAATAGTTAGCGTTGCCCATGTATTTTATCTTATTGTTACTGTTCATTTTGACACTGGCCATCGTTTTGACGCTTGTTATCGAGCGTGCGGCCAGAATCAAGCCTGTTTCCTCCCTGGATATTTTCGCTCACAAGGTCAATGGAACAATTACTTACAACTGGAAAGGCGTAACAATCTCCGGCGTCCTGGATGGAGAACCCATATCGGTCATTTTCCACCCAAAGCGCAGGAAATATCTTCTCTTTCCACAGGCGCCGTCCCTGGGTATAGGTGTATATAAGCAAACTTCAGGCCGATTCTGCATCGCCCAGAGATCTGATTCAAACTCACATTTCCCACGAGACCTCCGCGCCCAGGAAGTGAAAACTGGCAATGCGCTTTTTGACAAAGAATTGGTCATCTGCTCCCCCGACTCCTCCTTCGTCAAATCCAACTTCAAGGATGGGGAAAAAAGACAGGCTATCCGCAGGATTTTCACTTTGGGCGCAAGATGGATCCTGTTCGATGGCCAGACAATGTCCGCGGTGTGGGAACCTTTCGATCCTAAGGAGGAGATCGACGAAAGCGCGATAAAAGATGCTCTGGCGCGGTTATTGGTTCTCTCAAAAAACATCCAGCCAGCCAATGAACATGGACCGGAGGCGGGCGGAGACATCTACGTTTTCCTCGTGGCCACCGTGGCCATATTCCTGACCACTATAGTCCTGTCGGTGTTTTTACTATACCTGATGTAGCTTGGGATCATTCTGGACGCAGGGCTGGAAAATATTCGGGAACCTGGAAAAAAAGACAAGAAGTTATAAACGCCGCAGGATCCAATGGTGGAGGCTGTCGATCATCCTCCCATCTTTCCGAAGGGTGATTTTTCCATCGCCTCGGCCAGGGCCTGTTCCGTCACATATTTATAACCGTTTTCCCTGGCGTATTTCTCCACCTGTTTTTTGGCGAATCCCCGCGCGAAGGATGGCGCCTTCTCCAGGCGGGCTCTTGCGCCTTCGGTCCATCCCATGGCCTCCCCCACGTTGTCGGCGAAGAAAGAGCCGAACTTTTCCATAATCGCGCTGTTCTTCCCTGGCCTTTCATCCAGGAAGGACTTTATGGTATCGATGACATTTATCTTATGCCCATCCCTGGAGAATTTATCCTTGGCCTTGTCCCAGGCGCTCATATCCAGCCCATCAAAGCCCATATCCTTCATCCGTCGGGTGACCAGCATCATGGACTCGTCCCTGATCTCTGTCAAAAACTCGGTGGTGATTTTCTCCATCCCCCTGGCCCTGGCTCTGCGCTGCATCAGCTTCAGTATACCGGGCCGCACAAAGTCCGGCGCGTTCTCCACCCTGGCGCGGGCGTCCTCATCCCATAGGATCGTTTCGGCGGATTTGGTGCTTTTGGAGCCGGAGCCGTTGGCCGCCGGTTTTGTGGGAGCGGGTTCCGCCGGAGCGGCCTCGGTCCTCTCCCTGGGTGTCATCATGCCAAACCTTGCCTGGGGCGATGGAGCTGCGGCGCTCATAGTCTCCGGTGTTATTATCTCCACCCCGTTGGCGGCGGCGTATTTCTCCACCCCCAGCTTCACGATAGACCTGGCGAAGAAGGGGACATTTTCCAGTTTCGCCAGCGCTTCCGCGGTCCACTCGACGCCGGAGTCTTCCCCCGCGCCGAATTTTGACTGGGTGTCGATATTTTCGATGGCCACCTCTTTTCCTTCCGGTTCATAGACGCACCACTGATCCTCTCCCATGTCGTTGCCCGTGGTGGCCATGGCCCTGGCGCGGCACCCGCCACAGAGCAGGCGGTATCGGCAGTCGCCACACTTCCCCTCATATTCCGGCTGGCGATACCGGGAAAGCTGTGGAGAGTTGTTCCATATATCCTGGAAGCTGGAGATAGTCAGATCCCCCACTGTGTTTTCCATATATGGGCAAGGGGT
The DNA here is from genome assembly GCA_029879765.1 of Nitrospinota bacterium. GTDB lineage: Bacteria > Nitrospinota_A > UBA7883 > UBA7883 > UBA7883 > JAOUMU01. The sequence goes on from JAOUPQ010000018.1 coordinate 11,199, forward strand.
CACCTTCCCCCGGGGGTCGATGCGACAGTATTGGGTTCCGGCGCGACAGGCGGCGATGTATGTCTTCAGCAGGTCGCTCTCCGGGTTTTCCTGATGCAGTATCCTCTTGAAGTGCGGGGCGCACTTGGGGCGGATCATCATGCCGGGGTAGGCGTCTCGATTATCGGCGGCCCATTTCAGGATCTTCTCATATTCCTCCGGAGTGATATCCGCCATCCTCTCTCCACGGCCTGTGCAAACCAGAAAGAAGATGTTGAAGACTTTGGCGCCCAGTTCATGGGCCCATTTGGCGATACTCGGTATTTCGTCCAGGTTGACGGTGGTGGGGGTGGTCTGCACCTGGATGGGGATTCCCGCGTCTCGGGCGGCGGCCAGCCCCGCCATGGCCTCGGCCAGAGCGCCGGGTCTGCCCCGGAAATTGTCATGAGTCTGCTGTTCCAGCGAGTCTATGCTGACACCGATTCCATTAAGCCCGTTTTTCTTCAGCTTCAGCGCTGTCCTGCGGGAGATCATGGTGCCGTTGGACCCGAGCACCGGCATCATCCCCAGTTCCGAGGCTTTTTTTATCAGTTCGTAGATATCGGGCCTGGCCAGCGGCTCGCCCCCGGTGAGGATCAACACGGCGCCCGGATTTAGCGAGGCGATCTCGCCGATGATTTCCAGCGCCCGCTGGGTGGACAGCTCCCCATCATCGCCTGTCATGCGCCCATGGGCGTCGATATAGCAGTGCTGGCAGTTAAGGTTGCAGCGGGAGGTGACGTTCCAGGAAACCGCGTATGGAACGAACGTCATGTCACATTCCCATCTTTCCGCGGGCTTCTTTCATCATCTGGGCGGTGACTCTTTCGGCGCCAGCCTTGCGGGCCTGGGCTTCCATATGTCCGCGCACCATGTTGCGGACGAATCCTGGCACTCGCTCCAGCAACTCCACAGCTTCAGGATCCCAATCCATCGGCTCTTCCTCCGCCAGCTTCCCCGCGCCATTGCCAGGCTTCACCTTGCGGCTGACCAGCAGCACGTTGCACTTGGCGTTGCGCAGCAGGTTCTCGGAATTGGATCCTATATCCAGCTCATCTTCGCTATGGACACCGATCTTGCCCAGCAGCAACAGGGCGATCTCCTTGCCTTCAAGCCATCGCAGGATCATGTCATACGGTTTGCCGGCCAGCACCACCGGCTCCACCTCCACCCCCTCATGGCGGGCCATCTCCATGGCCTGTTCCAGGTGGTCGCGATATATCTTCTCCAGGCCGGAGTCTATGATTTCGTTGTGCAGCTTCTCCTGCTGCTCAAACCGAAACAGCTTGCCCGCCTCCTCAGAGAGGACCTTGGCGATACTGTCGAAAGCCTTGTAGTGAAAGTCCGGATCGAACACCGTGATGGCGGTGATCTTCGCGCCCAGATGTTTGCCCATGGCGATGGCGGCGCGCATGGCGGCGAAGGATTGTTCGCTGCCGTCTATACCCACCACCACATGCCCCCCTTTAAGCTGCAAGGGGGCTTTCATCACCAGGGAGTCCACATTGATCCTGCGGGTGACCCTTTCGCAAACGCTGCCGATCTGGGTGGAGGGAACCTCCCCCAACCCCTTGGCGCCCATGGCCACCAGGTCGTATTGGCTGGCGGAGATGTCTTTCACCAATTCGGCGTAGTTGCGCCCTTCCATAGTCTTCCCGTCACAATCGACCCCCACCTCACGGCACTTGGCGTTGAATACATCCAGGTAGGAATCCGATATGATCTTCAGGCCTTTTTCTATTAACTCGCCATGGATATCCCTCTGCTCCTGCAGCTTGGCAGGCTCCTGATATTCGGCTGGCAGCCCAGGCTCCATCTGCACAAACCTCTGCTCGTGCAGCTTGGCGGCGTAGACATGGGCCCCCACCAGCTTGCCGCCGAAGGTTTTGGCGAAATCGATTGAGCGGTCCACGGCCCACATCGAATAATCCGAGTTATCAAGCATAACCAGAATATTCCGAAACATCGATACTCCCTTGTGAATGGTTTACTAACAGATTTTGGGCAAAAAAAGGATAAACAAGGAACAAGAGCAAATTATATACCATAGACTATCCAATTTGTGCAAAACATCGTCAAAATCCTCCATTTGGCTTCATCTTCAGTGCTCATGCCCAAAACATGCGATTCTAAGGATCAGTCAATATATCTCCTTGTAATATCACCTCTTATGCGTATCCCATCCCCCTCTGTCAAGCTGTATTATCCGGATATAAACTACCATTGAGCGACATTATGGACAAAATCCATTCTTCCTTGCCTTTGAACAAAACATGTCGTTAGGAACGAACTTTTTTAGCGATTCATTCAATATGGGCGATACAGGAGCAGTCCATCCAAAATGGCTATCCAGCGGAGGGATAACAGCGTCCCTGTTCGGAATCTCTTGAATCCGGGGCGCTGGCATACGACAATTGGTATATGTTTTATATTGTAGCGCTCGGCATATGGATGGCCATCCACCTCTACGTCGGCCACAGGATAATCACTCCCATAGGGCTGGAGTTTTACCCCAAGCTTGCGGCGTGGTCGCTGGTCCTTGGCTCCTATGTCATGATCCCCCTGATATTTTCCCTGCGGTTGGGCAGCCCAAAACCTTTCTGGTATGTCCCCCTCTTCTGGCTCACATTCATCCTCTTCGGTTACATCACCACATTGTTCCCCCTTCTCATGGCAAAGGATGTGGCAATGTGGTCCTGGACCAAGATGGGCACATATTCCACATTGAACTCCCAGCAGGGGAGCGTGGGAGTCGCGATGGAAAAACAGGGGGTCCGGCAGGTGACTCACCATATGAATATGGGTGTCATGGCCATATCCCTGGCGCTGGCGCTGATGGGGATATACAAGGCTGGCGTGGCCCCCCAGGTGAAGATAGTGGAGGCGCCGGTGGAAGGGTTGGCCAAAGAGCTGGACGGATTCCGGATAGCGCTCATCAGCGACATCCATATCAGCCCCACCGTTCATGGCGACACGGTGGAGGATATCGTGCGCCGTGTCAACCAGCTGGAGCCGGATATGGTGGCGCACACCGGCGATCTGGCGGACGCCACCGTGGAGGAGATGGGAAAGGACGCCGCCCCTCTGGCCGGACTCAAGGCGCGATATGGGGTCTTTTTCGTCACCGGAAACCACGAATATTACTGGGACCTGAAGGGCTGGCTTAAGGTTGTGGAAGATAACGGCGCCATTGTCCTGAACAACGAACACCGCATGGTGGAGCATAATGGCGCCCGGATACTGGTGGCAGGGGTCACCGACTACAGCGCGGGAGTGAATGCGCCGGGGCATAAGTCGGATCCGGCCAAGGCGCTGTCGGGAGCGCCCAAAAGGGACTTCACGATCATGCTGGCCCACCAGCCCCGTTCTGTCGTGGCGGTGGCGGCCACCGGCCAGGTGGATCTGCAGCTATCCGGCCACACCCATGGCGGGCAATATTTCCCCTGGAGCATAATCGTGCGCTTTGTCCATCCCGTGGCCCCCGGCCTGAGCAAATATGAGGGGATGTGGGTCTACCTGAACCGGGGCTCTGTGTATTGGGGTCCCCCTCTGCGCCTCGGCTCGCCAAAGGAGATTACCCTGATCGTCCTCAAGCGGGTGGAAAACATCAAAGCAACCGGCTCATGATTGTCCTCATCTCCAACAAGCTCCCAGACCTGGATCAGGATGACGACCGCCTTTTCGCCGAGGAGATGAACGGCCAGATCGGCGAGCGTATCACCTTGGCCACGGCCCAATATACGCCCAGACAGGAAAAAGCCGCCAACCGGTGGGCGGGAGCGCGTATGAAGGAATTCGCCCGGTCGATCCTCTTCTCCGCCCATGAGTGGCGGCTGACCCCAGTGGTCGATGGGGAAGAAGAGGCCTTTTTTGATGGACTGATAAAGAGGATGAAAGAAGGTGGACTGGGGGCCAGATGGTTGTTCATGATCCATGGCGCGGGCCAGCCCACCGTGGGCGCCCTGGAGCAGGCGGCCAGGTTGAAAGCGCTTCACGGAGTGAACGTAATCCTCTTCCTGTGGCCCTCATGGTCGCGGGTTCTCTCCCTGACCGTACTGGCCAAAATGGCCCCGATGCTGATCCGGCGGGCGGGGCTGACCTGGCCAAAGGCGGCGCTGGCGCTGGGATATGGTCTTTATGAGGAAAAGATGAAGCAATACCAGCAGGCGCGGGAGAAGGCGAAGACATGCCGAACCGCCCTGGATGCGGCGTTGCGGATGGTGGAAAAGGATTTCACCGTCAAGGCCGCCATGGTGGAAGGCTTCTCCATCAGCATGATGGCCCACAGCCTGGGCGCCCTGGTGGTGGAGAGCATGACCCGCGATCCGGCGCTGACGGGACCGGGAAGAATTTTCGACAACGTCATACTCAACGCGGCGGATGTGGACAGCGAGGGACACGCCCAGTGGGCTTCGGCGTTGAATATCGGCCAGAGGTTATATGTGATCCAGAACAGATATGACGCCGCCCTGCAGGCTTCCCGCACCCTGGCGGGCAATCCCAGGCGGCTGGGGGCCAGACTTAAAGGCGAGCTGGCGGAAAACGTCACAGCGTATATAGATCTTAGCCCTGGCAAGGGATCGGCGGCGCGTCATGCTTTCTTTATGATGGACGAGAAGCAGAACCGGGAGATAAAAAACCTGTATACCGCACTGTTTACTGGAGTGGCGATGTTCGAACGCGCCAGAGAACCTTTTGCCCTGCCTGGGGGATTCCGGCTGCTGGAAGGAAACCATTTCGCCATGAACCCTCCGGAGAAAGAGAAGGCTTTTAAGGTGAACAAAGAGGGGCAGACCCCTGATTAGTTCACCGGCGCTATTTTGCCAATCGCTCCTCCGCGACCAGCGGCGCCAGAACCAGGCCGGAAGCGATGGAAGAGCTCGGCTGGCTCGACTCCATGGCTGTCAGATCTAGAGCCTGCTTCTCCACGTTCAATCCATACGGGATGGAATTCCACACTTTTTCATGGAGCATGTATACACCGATTTTGAAAAAGAACTCGAAAAATCCAATCTCCAGAGCCACATGTATTTTGCCTGTGGCCAGATATGCGATGACAACGGTGGTGAAAGTAGCCACCAGGCGCCAGGAGAACGCCTTGGCAAAAGAGCGGTTGAAGGAGGAACGGATTTTCACGGACATATAAATACTCTTTCAGATTCAGTTATTCAGTTTGTTTTTGTTCAGGAAACAGGCTTAATATAACAACTCCGACCGGTTTAGTCAAATATATTTTCGACCTCAGCAACTTTCACCCTATCTCCTATTATATCAATCCATTACAACTCCCCCATTTTCTCCTGGTGTCTCTTTTAAACAAAAGATACGGCGGGATATTCTCCTTATGCATGGCGTTTTGGAAAGCATGGCAAAAAAGACTGCCCTGAGCTTTGATTGCCATTAAACTCTCAGCCAAATATCATATATACAGAGAGAGCAAGCCCAGGCAAGCGGACCCGGGACAATTGACAATCAGCACGCAGGAGCAGTGTAATGCCGGAAAACAAAGGGGATTCGGAAAGCGTAGAGGAAAAGTTCTATCGGGAATACCTTCGTCTGGTAGAGGAGAAAGGGGAGGAGGCTGTGGAGGAGACTCTGGCGACGATGCGAAAGATTTATGGAGACGTTCCCCTGGTGGCGCGGGTTTTATCCGAGGAGAAACATTACTTCCTCTCCTCGATCATCAAGAACCGGGGTATTCTGCACAGGGAAGATGGTCCGCTGGACAAGAAGACAATGGAGCTGGTGGTGATCAGCGCCGCTGCTGCCTTGCGATGCGATCATTGTCTGGATGTGCATATCAAGCAGGCGCAAAAAGCGGGCGCCACCAGGGAGGAGATCCTGCAAACGATTCTGGCCGCCTGCGCCATAATGGAAAACGCCGGCCGGGCCACGGCTTTCAGAAAGTATCGGCAGATATTCAACGGCAGGGACCAGGAAAATGACGAGGGAGGCGAACCGGGGCAGTGAAGGTCTTTATTCTGGAGTATATCTGCGCCGGGGGTGAAGCCGAGACTCCTTCCTCCCTGGCCGACGAGGGAGCGGCCATGCTTCGGGCTGCGTTGCGGGATTTTTCCATGGTTGCCGAGCCGTTCACCATAGCGGATCAGCGGTTCCTCCCCAGGCTGGAGGGCGCCGGAGAAGTGCGGACGATATGCAAAACCCCGGTGGACGCCTACGCCGAGGCTTTGGAGGAGTGCGAAGCCGCGTTGATCATCGCTCCGGAGAGTGGTGGAGCCCTCTCCAGATACACTTCCATGGCCGAATTCCGGGGGGTGCGCAACCTGGGCTGCCGGGCGGAGGCGATGGAGTGCGCCGGGAACAAGCTTCTGTTCGCCCGGCGAATGGATGAGTTGGGGATCCCTCATCCCCGCACTTTCCACGCCACATGCTATTTCGATTCATCCGCTCTGCCTATGGGACGGTGGGTGGCCAAACCCGTGGATGGCGCAGGTTGCGTGGGAACGAGAATCCACGAAATAAGCTCCAGGGCGCCCATGCCGGGGGACGGGAGCATGATGGCCCAGGAGTTTGTGGAGGGTGAACCGATGAGCGCCTGCGTTGTGGCCGGGGACTATGGCCCTGTGGTTATATCGGTGAACCGCCAGTTCATCCGCGAAACAAACGGCGCCCTGGAATACCTGGGAGGGGCGGTGACCGACCTGGAACCGGATTACGCGCTAAAAGATATCGCCATGAAGCTGTGGAACGGGATTCCAGGGCTGGCGGGATTCTGGGGCATAGACTACATAAACACACCTGACGGGCCGGTGGTGATAGAGGTGAACCCTCGATTGACCACCAGCTATTGCGCCCTGGGGGAAGCCACGGGGGTGAATCCGGCGGAGATGATCCTGGATGCGGCGGAGGGTTTGAAAATCGAGCCGGTGACAACCCGAAGAACCGTCGGCTTTGATAAAAGAGGGAACCTGAAGCCTTGAGAACCCTTGGCCTGGATATAGGCGGCGCCAACATCAAGGCGGCTTTGGCGATCCACTCAAACAAAGGCTCCCGTATCGCAAGACAATGGAGCGTCCCTCTGGAGTTGTTCAAGCAGAAAGGAGGACTCACCATCGCGCTGGAGGAGTTGCGACGGGAGGCGGCGCCGGATACGGTGGCGCTTACGATGACCGGTGAGCTTTGCGACTGCTTCAGGAACAGGAGCGTGGGGGTGAAATGGATTCTGCGGCAGGCGGAGGAGGCGTTGTCCGGTCTGGAGCTGAAGATTTTCAACACCACGGCGGAGACGGTGTCCATCCGCCAGGCAATGCGCAGCCCATTGTCTGTGGCCTCGGCCAACTGGGCCGTCACCTTGCGATGGGCGGCGGATAATGGGCTGGAAAACGGTTTGGCGCTGGATATCGGGTCCACCACCACGGACATATTGCCTGTAAAAAACGGCGCCCCCTGCCCCAGGGGAAATGACGATTTCACCAGAGCCAGGGAGGGGGAACTGGTCTACACCGGTTATCTGCGTACCCATGCATCGATCGCGGCGCCCGTTATCGTTGTTCGTGGGATAGAGATGGCCTCCTGTCCGGAGTACTTTGCCATTGTGGGGGACGCCCATCTGCTGCTGGGGGATATGGAGGCGGAAGAATATACATGCCCCACGCCGGATGGCGGCCCCAGGACAAGGAAAGGAGCGGCGCGCAGGCTTTGCCGTATGGCCTTGAGTGACCTGGAGGAACTGGGAATGGAGGAAGCGTTGAACATAGCCCGACAGGTGGTCGGGGTCCAGGAGGCAAGGCTGGTGGAGGCGGTGTCAAAAGTGGCGAAGAGAGATGGAGTGGCAAAGGGAGGCTATTTGCTGCTCATCGGATCGGGCGCGTCCATCTACGAAACGACTATTACAAACAAGCTCGGGTTGACACTGTTGGACAGGTTAGGGGGAATAAACGCGTCAAAGATAAATCCCGCTGTCTGCGCCGCCCTGTCTCTAAAGAATTAAACTACCCCCCCCTATCCTTTTTATAGGTCTCGACATGGCATACTGGCCCTGAGCCTCCTTCAGCCTCATATTCATTCAGTCCTTCATACCTTGCCTCTGGCGTTATATCATGAGCCATGAACGATGATGTGGAAATCAACTGGCTGGTCTACCTGCTGCAATGCGGCGACGGGAGCTACTACTGCGGCGCCACCAACGACCTATCCAGGCGGATAGATCAACACAACCGGGGTACTGCCTCCAGATACACCCGTGGCAGGGGGCCGGTGACTCTGGTGGCCCAAAGCCGTGAAATGCAAAAAGGCGCTGCCCTGTCGCTGGAGGCGAAAGTCAAAAAAGCTAGAAAAGATATGAAAGCGCAGATGGTGGAACAGTGTTAGAGCCCTTGCGCGTGTGCCATTCGACATGTTATTTGCCGGTCATCTCGGTTATTATTATCCCAATATATTTTCAAAGTTAGGAGACTGTTAGCCTCATGGTCATATCCTCCAGGTTCTTCATTCTGGCGCTGCTGCTGCTTTCCACCTCCTGCGCCACCAAGGTGGCAGAGTTTCGCCAAAGCCCGGAATTTACCAGGGAAGCGATCGTCGCTTACGGTGTAGTGATTGGCGGGTATGCGGCGCCGAAGATCGATCTGAAAAAGATGATGGGGGCCATGCGGGACTCTGGGGATGGCAAATCCCGCGTTTTCGACATTTCCATCGACCCCGACCGCTCCGCGCTCAACTCCAAAATCCTTGAAGAGGCCGTCAGGGCCAAAAGGTCGGCCTATCCCGTGGAAGGCTATGACGCATTTTTCGCAGGGATGGGAAAGGAAAGATACCAGGAATTCGCCGGGGAGTATTTCCGCAACAGGGCGCCTGGTGAAAAATGGCTCGACGCTATCAGGAACCTGAAAACCAAAGGGAGGTATCTGCTGCTGGCCAGCGAGGAGAATAATAGCGTCCATTACACGTCTCATCATAAAAAAGAGACGGAAAATAAGAAAAACGTTAAAAGTAAAATCCATAGCGGCAAGGAAATTACGTTTGAAACGCGAAGAACCATGGAAGTCCTGTTCACCGTTTATGACCTGAAGAGTGGGGTGGAGGTCTGGAACGGGAAGATAAAGAAGTCAAAATCGAAAACCAGCAGACAGAAAGCCTATATCGGATCCTCCAGCGCAGGGATAAGCCTTAAAAGCGGAAATCTCCTTAGCATAAGGGAGCCGGACTTCCCAATGGAGATCGATATATTGAAAGAGTTGTTCGAAGCTTTCGCCCTGAGCCTTCCAGAATGACCCAGGTTCCGTTTTTGGCATGTAGCGTCCCAAAGAAAGACTGGAAATGCTACATTTCCG
>JAOUPQ010000019.1 GCA_029879765.1 Nitrospinota bacterium
CTGCAAGGCGCCTCCACCCGAGCCACGCGATATGTCTGTGCCATTGCCTATGTGGATCCTGCCACCGGGGCCGAGGAACTGGTGAAGGCCACATGCGAGGGAGTGATCCATGACCGGCAGGAAGGAGCTGGGGGATTTGGCTATGACCCCATATTCTTCGTGCCGGAGTTTGGCAAGACCATGGCCCAGATTCCACTGGAGACGAAAAACCAGATAAGCCATCGCGCCAAGGCGATGGAGATGCTCAAAGAGAAGCTGGCCCGGATCTGATTCCTCTCTGTGGGCAAAAAACCCTAGCCCTGCTCTTGCTGTCCTGGAAAAGATACGTATATAAGCAAAGATGTTCCTAATAGTGCACAGTCTCGTGTTCTTTCAAGTTAATTAAGCCGAAAATACCTTTATATGAAAAAAATGACTCAACTCGAAATCAGATACTTTTGCCCAGTTATTAATATCTAATGCATGCAAGGGGTTATCGTTATCCCGGTAGACAAATGTCTTGATGAGAAATGGTTATGTATATGTAATTCATCATTTGCAGATGAAAGAAACTGTTACATGTTACAGGTATGAAATAAATGTTTGGCTTAATAATTGCTGTATGATAATATAAAAAAGGTTGGTTTATGTTTAAGGTAAAGCAGTTTTTTAAAGATATGATTAACGTAAGCGCTAATTTTAAAGCAAGGACACCGACAGTGAACAATCAAATTCAAAAAACTCCTGTGACCAAGGCCAAGGGACAGGCGGAAAGGCGCCTATCCGGCAGGATCAACGTTGGTGATGTGGTCAATGGCACATCCGTCGATCCCGTGTTCCACAGCTACCTTCCATTTAAAGCCAAGGTAGTAAACATCTCCAAGGATGGGATACAACTGGCGCTTGTGAAGGGGTCGACCCAGATCGCTGAAGGAACCAAGGTCATCATAATTCCTACGGGGATGAAAGAGGTGACCTCCAGCAGCAAGAATTGTGTGGTCATATGGACCAAGGATCAGGGCAAATATCTGGTTTGCGGTTGCATGTTCATGGGGAGCGGCAGGTTATAAACGCTCTTCTTTTCCAGGCTGGGCCTTAGGTTCCCTTTGGCCCCCCCGTTTTCATCTCCCTTTTTCCATCGCCTCGATCATCTCCTCCACAGCAGCGGCGAACCCCACCATCACCGCTCTGGTCACTATGCTGTGTCCGATGTTGAGTTCCTCAATTTCCGCTATGGATGCGATAGGCCCCACATTGTCCAGATTCAGCCCATGGCCGGCATGAGGAGTCAACCCCAGCCTGGCGGCGAGCGCGCTGGCGGAGCGAACTTTCGCCAGTTCGTGGGCTTGCTCTTTTTTGTTGGGGGCCTCGCAATAGCGCCCGGTGTTGAATTCCACAGCATCGGCCCCCAGTTCCAGCGCCCTTCGGGTGGCGTCCTCCTCCGGGTCGATGAACAACGAAACCACTATCTTTTTCCTCTTGAAACCCTCGATGATCAACCCCAGCTTCTTCTGGTTTCGGGTCAGGTTCAGCCCCCCCTCGGTGGTCAGCTCCTTTCTTTTTTCCGGAACAAAGGTCACCTGCCATGGTCGGGTTTTCATGGCGATTTCCACAATTTCCGGCGCCGCGGCCATTTCCAGATTCAGCTTGGTGGATATCCGTTTTTTGATCCGGGCCACGTCGTGATCCTGGATATGGCGCCTGTCCTCGCGCAGATGCACCGTGATTCCCACGCATCCTGCCGCCTCCGCCAGCAAAGCCGCCTCCAGTGGGTCTGGATAGTCCACGCCCCTGGCCTGCCGCAAGGTGGCCACATGGTCCACGTTCACACATAATCGGGCCATCGAATCATCGCTCCATTTGATTTTATATACAGGTAGGGCATAGTATATCAGTTAAAAGAAATGGTCAAAAAGCATGGCTCCGGAAGTTATTTTTTTCATCAACTGTTTCATCACGCTGTTGTCCATCCTGGATCCCTTCAGCGCTTCCATTAGCCTGATGGCGCTAACGGAGGGATATGGAGACGAGTGCCGCTCCTATGTGGTGAACAGGATCCTCAAGGCGATCCTGGCCATATTGATCACCTTCGCCCTGGTCGGAGGGATCATATTCATGGTCTTCGGGATTTCCCTGAGCGCTCTTACCGTGGCGGGGGGATTGATCCTTGCCCAAATGTCGTTCAAGATGATCCTGTGGGAGCGGTCGACGGCGAAAAAAGTGGAGCCGGAGGCGGCAAGCGCCGAACCGGTGGAGGATGTGGCCATCATCCCTCTGGCCATGCCGTTGATGGCAGGCCCCGCCGCCATCACCGCCGTCACTGTCTTCGCCCACAGAGCCGCCAACAACACGGAATACGCATTGCTTTACGTGGCTATTATCCTGGTGTCGGGCCTTTCCTGGCTGATCCTGAAAAACAGCCATAAGATATCGGAGTTTTTAGGGAATACAGGGACCAAGGTGATGATTCGGGTCATGGGGCTAGTGCTGTTGTCCATGGGAGTGGAGTTCGTCCTTTCCGGTGTGAAAGGGTATTTCAGCTAGGCGTTCCGGAGCGGGCCACGGGATCGGCGAAAAGGTCTGCTCTTCCTGGTCCAGATTAAGGCTCCGGGGGGGTGGTGATATCCCCCTCGATGCCCAGCTCTATTTTCAGGTAATCCTTAAGCTTCTTCAGCAGCCTCTCCTCGGTCTGGCGCACCGCCTCCCGGGTTACGCCGAATTCCTCCCCGATCTCGCGCAGAGTCACCGGTTCATCGGCCAGCACTCGCCGTTCCAGCAGGGTACGCTCCACCGGCCGCAGGCTCGGCATGAACTTGGCCACAGCCTCCTTGATCTTGTCCAGCGCCTGGCTCTCCCCCAGGGCATGGGCATAGTCCCCATCGGCCCCGGGCAGGATATCCACCACCTGGTGGGAAGGGTCATCCCCCACCGGCTGATATATGGATTTATCGTGGGCGCCTATGCTCTTTTGCACCTCGATCACATCCTCCTCGCTGGCGCCAAAATGCTCCGCCAGCAGTTTCACAGAAACCGGCTCGCCGGAGGCGGAAAGCTTCTCCTCCATGTCGCGCAGGCGATACAGGAGCTTGCGACGCATATTGGTGGTGCCCACCTTCACCAGGCGCCAGTTGTCCAGCAGGTACTTGAGCATATACGCGCGCACCCAGTAGGCGGCGTAGGTGGAGAGCCGGGCCCCCTTGAAAGGGTCATACTTTTTCACCGCCCGCATCAACCCGTAGTTTCCCTCCTGGATAAGGTCGAGCATGTTCTGGAACTGGGTGTGGAACTCAAAGGCGATCTTCACCACCATCATGAGGTTGGCGGTGACCAGGCGGAAAGCAGCTTCCCGGTCGCCGGTCTTCATATATCTTTCGGCCAGTTCGGCCTCCTCTTCCTGAGTCAGCTGGGGATAGAGCCTTATCTTGTTTATATATTGCTGCAGAGGATCGATGGGGACCAGCTCCCGGTGGTCCACCTCCGTAGACGGCAGGGTCACAGCGTCCGGTTCCCAATGGGCGGACTCGTGGGGGGGAGGCTCTTCCTCCTCGTAGAAATCGTCTTCCTGGGGCATTGCTATGCCTGGTGTTTTATTGGAGCTTTCACAATGGAACTGATTTTATCATGAACCACGCTCCCGGTGGTGGACAGTGACACGCCCGGCAGGCCCCCCTCGATTATGGAAGTATGATCCATGTGATAGAATCTTCATAAATCGGAAATAAATGCTCCTGGCGCCAACCAGTTTGGCGCCAACCTGTTGGGTCCCAACCAGTTGGGTCCCAACCAGTTGGGTCCCCCATTTGGCCCACAAGGGGCGATAAATGAATCCGCAGGGGCGCGCAAATTTATGAAAAGGCTGGTTTCTGGAAATGGTTGACCAACAGTCGCGCATATATAACCATCAAACGCGGGCAGCATACCGGCAGGCGCCAGCGGCCATCATCACCTCCCTGTTCGCCGGGGGACTCCTGATTTTCATTCTCTGGGATTCCACCCCCCACAACCGGATATTCGGGGCCATCACAGGGATCATATTCGTTTCCCTGGCCCGGTTATACCTTTCCATCCTGTTCAAAAGGAAGGCTCCCCCTGATCAGCAGATCCTGATGTGGGGCAGGTTGTTTCTGGCGGGTCTGTTTCTGCAGGCAGTGGCCTGGGGTGGCGGGGGGATCGTTCTTTTTCCGGACGAGGCCCCCCTGTACCAGGTGATAGTAACTCTGTGGCTGGTGGGGCTGGCTGGCGGGGCAGTGGCCGTATACTCGGTGCTAAGACGGGGTGTCCTGGCCTTTGTCATCCCCGTCCTGGCGCCGGGGATAGTGTATCTGTTTTCCCTGGGAGGCAGGTTCCACATCTCCCTGGCGATGGGAGTGTTAGGTTACATGGTGGTTCTTGTGGTGGCGACATTCAGGAACCACGTTTCCCACATCGGCTCGGCGAAGCTGGTGGCGGCGCTGGAAGCGGAGATACGGGAGCGCAAGAAAGCGGAAAGGAAGCTCAAGGACGCCTATCAGGAGACCGCCATGGCCAATGGCAGGCACAAGGCGGCCCGGAACGAATTGTCGGAAATGATAGACAACCTCCAGGATGTGTTTTTCCGGGCCAGCGTCAATGGGGATATTACCAGGACCTCCCCCTCGGTGGAGGATGTGTTCGGCTATAGCCAGGAGGAAATTCTACGACTCAAACAGCATAAGCTGATATCCGATCCTGATGAGCGGCAAAGGTTCATGGCCGCCTTGAAATCCTCCGGAGGAGTGGTGCGAAACTTCGAGGCGCGGGTGACGCGCAGGGATGGACAGGCGATCTGGATATCCATCAACGCCCACTATCTGCACAACGAGCTTGACGAGGTGACGGGGGTGGAGGGGACCGCCAGGGATGTGACGGAGCGCAAGAGGATGGAGGATAAACTGCGGGAGGCCAATGAGCAGGCCAGGCTGGCGAACCGACATCTGGAAAAGGCGAAAACCGAACTGGAGGAGATGATAGACAACCTGCAGGATGTCTTCTTCCGGTCCAATGAAAAAGGGGAGATAATCAGAACCTCCCCTTCCGTGGAGGATGTGTTTGGTTATACGCAAAAAGAGATGGAAGGGAAAAAGACCGCCAGCCTCTTCGCTTTGCCGGAGGATATGGAGCGGTTCATGGAATCATTGCGCGAGACCGAGGGGGTCTGCCGCAACTTCGAGGCGTTGATACGGCACAAGGACGGGCGAACTGTATGGACCGCCACCAACGCCCATTACTATTACAACGACAAAAATGAGCCCGCCGGCATCGAGGGAACCGTGCGCGATATCACCGAGCGCAAACGCATGGAAGAGGCGCTATTGGAGATATCGCAAAAAGACGGGCTGACCGGGCTATACAACCGCCGCCACTTCGATGAAACCCTGGAGGCGGAATTGAAACGGGCCAGCAGAGGCAGATCCCCCTCTCCATTGTCCCTGATCCTTATTGACATAGATTACTTCAAGCCATTCAACGACACCTACGGCCACCAGGAGGGGGATGATTGTCTGGTCCAGGTGGGCGCCGCCCTGAAAAAGGTGGTTCGTCGTCCGGGGGATCTGGTGGCAAGGTATGGGGGCGAGGAGATGGTGATAGTCCTGCCCAACATGGATTCCAAAGGCGCCGAGCAGGTGGCGGAGCAGATGCGAAAGGGGGTCAAGGCGCTGCGCATACCTCATGAAGGCTCCCGATGTGATGAGCATGTGACCATAAGCCTGGGGGTGGCCACCATGTATCCGGAAATCAGCTCGTCAGCCGCAGCCATCATTAAGAAAGCGGATGAGGCCCTTTATGAGGCAAAGGAAGGGGGAAGAAACCGGGTGGTGATTTCCCGATCCGAAAGATAGCAGGGTACAGTCTGGAATTTGCGCCCAGGTTTGTTCACGATTATTTTGCGCCGCCCCGGGGCCCGTGGGCGCCTGTGGAGCCGAACCCTCCCTCGCCCCGTTCCGTGGAGGAAAGCTGATCCACTACCGCCACCTCCCAGTTGGTCACAGGAACCGGAATCATCTGCGCCATCTTCTGCCCCAGTTCCAGGCGGACGCTTTTGCCGGAATGGTTGGTGAGGGCCACCTTGATCTCGCCCCGATAGCCGTTGTCAATCACTCCGGCGCTGACATGGATCTGTTTTAGCGCCATGGAGGAGCGATCCTTGATCACCGCTCCCCAGCCAGAGGGAAACTGGACCGCGATCCCCGTGGGTACGGCGAGGGTGGCCCCAGGCTCGATGGTGGTTTGCTCCGCGCAAAAAAGGTCATACCCCAGGTCCCCTTCGGTGGCCTTCTCCGGGGGGTGGGCGAGGGGGGTCAGTTTTTTCACAAGCATCTGGTCCATGACGGCGGATCATATGGGAAAGGAGAGGGGAAGTCAAGAAAGGATGGTTGACACAGCCTTCTTCGGATACTATCTTTCATTCAACAGCAATGAACCAGAAACCTCGGGAATTATAATGAACATAAAAGATCGCCTGCGCGATGACATGAAAACCGCCATGAAGGCCAAGGACCAGCTGGCGCTGGGTACCATCAGGATGATGATTAGCGCCATAAAGAACAGAGAGATAGACCTGACCCAGGAGATCGACGACCAGGAGGTAGAGTCGGTGCTGGTAAAAGCGGTGAAGCAGCGCCAGGATTCGGCCGCGCAATACAAGGAAGCGGGAAGAGCGGAGCTGGCCGAGAAGGAAGAGGCGGAAATCGAGATCCTGCGAAAATATTTGCCCGAGGGGCTGAGTCAGGATCAGATCGAGACTCTGGTCAAAGAGGCTATCGGCAAATCGGGGGCCTCGTCCATGAAGGATATAGGCAAGGTGATGGGGATCCTTATGCCCCAGGTCAAGGGCCGGGCGGATGGATCCCAGGTGAACGCCATTGTCAAAAAACTGCTCGGCGGCTGAGGCGCCGACCTTGTTATCAGCCAGATGGCGGGAGCGAACATGAACGCCATACCCCAGGGGACCATAGACGAAGTGCGGGGCAGGGCGGATATCGTGGAGGTTATCTCCGGCTACATCCCCCTCAAAAAAGCTGGCGCCAACTATCGCGCCCTTTGCCCCTTCCACGAGGAGACGACCCCTTCGTTCAACGTCAATCCGGATAAAGGATTTTTCCACTGTTTCGGGTGTGGCGAAGGGGGGAACTCCATAAGTTTCGTCATGAAATACGAGAGCGTCTCCTTCCCGGAGGCGGTGCGGCTGCTGGCCAAGCGATATGGCGTGGTCATCCCGGAAAGTGGCGCCGAAGGGGGGAAGCCTGGATTGACCGAAAGGATCTACGCCGCCATGGAAGCGGCGCAAAGGTTCTATCGCAAACGGCTTGTCGAGGCCCCGCAGGATTCTGCCCCCGTGGAATATCTTAAGAAACGGGGTGTTGCGCCGGAGGCCCAGGAGCTGTTCGGCATAGGCTGGGCGCCGGATCAGTGGGACGCGTTGACCACGGCCCTGCTGGCCGGAGGATTCGACAAAAAAATATTAGAAACCGCCGGGCTGGCCAAGGAATCGTCCAAAGGAAACCTTATAGACCGTTTCCGCGCCAGGGTGATGTTCCCTGTGCGGGATATGCAGGGCCGTCCCATCGCCTTTGGCGGCAGGATTGTGGCCGAATCGTCCGACGCTCCCAAATATATCAACAGCCCGGAAACCCCCATATACAACAAAAGCCGGGTGCTGTTCGGCCTGAACCTGGCGGCCCCCATGGCCCGCAAACAGAACCACCTGGTGATAGTGGAAGGCTATATGGATGTGGTGGCGCTGCGCAGCGCCGGGATAGAGAACTGCGTGGCGGTCTCCGGCACAGCCTTCACCGCCCCCCAGGCGGAGGCGATCAAAAGAATGTGCGACGAGGTCACCGCGTTTTTCGACTCGGACAAGGCGGGCCTGGCGGCGGCTAAAAAAAGCCTGCCGGTATTGCTGGACAAAGGGCTGAAGGTCAAAGTGTTGAACCTGGCAGAGGCCAAAGACGCGGACGAGGTGTTGAAGGAACAGGGCGCGGCGGAGCTGGAAAGGCTTCTTGGCGCCGCCCCCACATTCGCCCAGTTCATTATCGATTCCGCAGCCCAGAGCGCCGATATCTCCACCGTGGAGGGGAAGGCCCAGGCCGCCCGGGAGGCGATGCCATACATAAACCGGATCCAGGACCGGATCATGCGGGATCAATACACCCAGATTCTTGCCGAAAAGGTTGGGATCGATCTTGAATTGATAAAATCCGAAGCGGCTGCCATGGCCAGTGGCGCCCCCCGCAAAGCCCCCCTTCGGCCTGCGGCTCCGAAAAAGGCGCCTCCCCGACAAGGGGCCAGGGCGGCGGCGGAGCGGATAGTGATCAGGATACTCCTGGACCGTCCGGATTATCTTGATGGAGCGGCCGCCGGGCTGGAAGCCGAAAATTTTCTTGATGAGGAAAACAGGAGATTGTTTTTGTTCATTTCCCAGGCCGCCCAGGGCGGGGCGAAGAATATCGAGGCGATCCTGGAGGTGGCCCGGGCAGCCGGGCTGGAAGGTAAAATCACTGACAGGTCAATGGAATCAAATCTTTATGACGAGAAAGGGGCGGATAAGGCAATAGCCGACTGTATCCTGGCCCTTCGCTATCGCCCGGACGAGAGGAAAGAGAGTTTGCAAAAGCTGATCCAGCAGGCCGGGGGGGGCGATAAAGGAAAATTTGATGACGCAAAGAAAGACTATATCAAATCCAGGGAAAATAGGATAGTATAGAGTGTTTATGTCCCAGAATAAAATGAGTGAGGATATGTCCAAAAACGGTAAAGGCGATTCCATCGAGTCCTTGATCGACAGAGGGAAACAAAAAGGCTATCTTACTTTCGACGAGGTGCTCGATTCCTTGCCGGAAAACATGGAAGCCGTGGGGCTGCCCCAACAGATTGAGAACATCCAGTCGGCATTATCCGCCAGCGGCATCGACCTTATCGACGCCGCCAAGGAACAGTCGCATATCGCCGCCAAGAAAACCAACTTCGGCAAGAAGGGTTCTGGCGATGATGACGAAGATGGGATGGTATCCTCCGAGGATCCTGTCAGGATGTACTTAAAGGAGATGGGGTCCATCTCCCTTCTCACCCGGGAAGGGGAAGTGACCATCGCCAAGGAGATTGAAAACGGCCAGAACAAGGTGATCAGCGCCGTTATCAACTCCCCTGTCACTGTCCATGAGATTGTGACCCTGGCGGAGCGATTGAAAAACGAGGAGATCACGATCCAGGAGTTTCTGGACTGGTCCGACCCGGAGGAGGAAGTCTCCCAGGCCAAGATAAAAAAAGAAACCCAGAGGGCGCTGAAGCTGGTGCGCCAGCTGGAGACCTCCGGCGACAAGCTGCAGGCGGTGCTGGCCAAGCTGCGGCTGAAAAAAACCACCGTCAAGGAACGGGCCAGGCTGGAAAAGGAAGAGACCAAGCTGCGTGAGCAGGTGACGGAGCTTATCCGGGAGATCAAGCTGGATCCGAAGCTGATGGAAGGAATCATCGAGAGGATTCGCGGCTTTGGCAGGCGTTGCCAGGAAGCCCAGACCATTATCCGCCGGGCGGAGGAGAAACTGGGGCTGAGGGAGCCCACCGTGGTGGAAGTGGAGCGCAAGGGAAAGAAAAAGCCGCTTCCCGAGGAAAGAAAAGCGGTGTATGAGACGAAGATCAAGAATGCCCGCAAGGACATCCGCCAGGTGGAAAACGAATCGCAGGTGACCCAGCAGGAGCTGGAGGTCACATTGCGGGCCATCGACGAGGGCTACGCCAGGGAGCGCAAGTCCAAAAGAGAGCTGGCCGAGGCCAACTTGCGGCTGGTGGTCTCCATAGCTAAAAAATACACCAACCGGGGCCTGCAGTTTCTCGACCTCATCCAGGAGGGGAACATCGGCCTGATGAAAGCGGTGGACAAGTTCGAGTACAAGCGCGGATACAAGTTCTCCACCTACGCCACCTGGTGGATCCGTCAGGCCATAACCCGCGCCATAGCGGATCAGGCGCGCACCATCAGGATCCCGGTGCATATGATAGAGACCATCAACAAGCTTATCCGCACCAGCCGCCAGCTGATGCAGCAGATGGGGCGCGAACCCACCCCGGAGGAGATAGCGGTGAAGATGGAAATGCCGGTGGACAAAGTGCGCAAGGTGCTCAAAATCGCCAAGGAGCCGATCTCCCTGGAGACTCCCATAGGCGAGGAGGAGGACAGCCACCTGGGGGATTTCATCGAGGACAAAAAGGTGATGAGCCCGGTGGAGGCGGTGGTGCGCGCGGGCTTGAAGGAGAAAACGGCCACTGTGCTGTCCACCCTGGCCGCCCGAGAGGAACGCGTGGTGCGAAAGCGCTTTGGCATCGGGATGGATACGGAGCACACCCTGGAGGAAGTGGGACAGGATTTTGAGGTGACTCGCGAGAGGATACGCCAGATAGAAGCCAAGGCCCTGCGCAAGCTGCGCCATCCCAGCCGCAGCAAGAAACTTCGCTCTTTTGTGGAGTAGCCTCTTTCAAGGCCCCCGCCGTGGCTTGATTTGAGGGTATGAATATAAAGCGGGCCCATAGCTCAATTGGTTAGAGCTTCCGGCTCATAACCGGGAGGTTCTAGGTTCGATTCCTAGTGGGCCCACCATTTTTTCCGCGTCACCCGTCTGGTTCTCTACGCGCGCCTGCTGTGTAGCAGGGATATCACCATTCCAGCCATCTGGTTGAGCCCATCCGGTTTTGGCATGAATTTATCCGCTCCCATTTCCAGAACTTTGTTTTTTGTGTGGAGGGAGTCGTCGGACGAGAAGATTATTATCGGCATCTCCGCCGCCTTCTTGCTCAGCCGCATGGCGGTCAGCAGCGAGTAGCCATCCATGGAGGGCATGGAGAGATCCATGATCACAATATGCGGCGCAAAATCCACGATCATTTTCAGCGCCTCCAGCCCGTTTTGGGCCATCACCACATCCCCTTCCACGGTCTGGAGGTGTTCGGATATCAACAGCATATAATCCTCGTCATCTTCCACCACCAGAATCCGCGGCCTTTCCTCCGGCAGGCGTATCCTTATGGCGGTTTTCCCATCAAATGTGGAAACCGCGGAAACATCCCCGCCATGAGCCAGAAGGATTTCGGAGGCGCGGGAGATTGGAACTTCATCTTCCTCTGCCGCAGCGGGCTGGTCTTTTCCTCCCACAAGGTTATCATTCAGCTCTCCGATATCCTCGCTGGAGCGGTACTCGATAACCAGCGTAGTTGGGGAAGAGGTGTCCTGGAACACACGGACCGATCCGCCGGAAGGTGAATTGGCGGCGGCATGGGCCAGAAGGATGGAGAAGGCTTCCTGGTATGAAGAAATATCGGCGAAGAGCCGAGCGCATTCTGGCATGCCATTTTCCAGGAATACATTCTTATAGAGGCCGCTGGCCCGCAAAGAAGCCATGGCGACTTCTACAATCTGTCGGCCAAGGCCAAAGCAAGGGTACAACTTCATTATATATATCCCATATTCCTATTCCAGTGTACACATCCGGGCCGATTGGCGCAACCGGGAGTTGGCGGCAGGACGTCCTTGAATAACAAAGCCGATTCCGTAAAATCCACAAAACGTATAGAATAGATGGCGCGATAAAAGGGGAGACGGGCACAGGGGCCAAGCCACTCAGACCCGCAAGTAGTAATATTGCAACATACTTCCACCTGATAATAATGGCTGTGTATTCTATGATGGACGAGCTCAGTCAAAACTCGATAATGATCTGTTGTGGGGCAAATGGTTAGCCAGGCTGCGGGCCGGATACTTCGGAAAGTCGGCCATGGAGTGGACAGGTTCCTGGGGCCTTTGCGCCAGTGGAGGCTCTCCGGCTCCGGGCTGGCCAGGAACATGGGGGCAAAATCGATCGACGATCTTTGGGACACCCTTTTGAAGAACCCGTCTCCGGCCATGGTGTCCCCGGCGGACGCGGCGGAATTCAGGGCCGCCTCCCCGGTGGGGGCAGCGGCCATCTTGTCCCGGGCGGGGGACGTCTTGATCCGCAGAGTGAATCTTGCCACCGCCGGGGCTTTGCTGTTGCCCCAGCCTGTGAGCTGGAGCCTGGATTATAAAACAAGCCATATATGGCCAAAGGGGCGCTTCT
Source organism: Nitrospinota bacterium (assembly GCA_029879765.1). Taxonomy (GTDB): domain Bacteria; phylum Nitrospinota_A; class UBA7883; order UBA7883; family UBA7883; genus JAOUMU01. Next base: position 12,081 of record JAOUPQ010000019.1, read on the forward strand.
CTAAATTTCAACATCAAGGCCCGGCTGCGCCAGGGGATGTGAAAATCCCATGGGAGCTTTCCCGCCAGCAATGGCTCATCCCGCTGGGACAGGCTTATGTGATGACCGGGGAGGAGCGCTATGCCCAGTCGGCCAGGGAGTATATCGAAGATTGGCTGGACCACAACCCATATGGCGCCACGGTGAACTGGGGCTCGGCCAGTGAGGCGGCCATGCGGGTGTTCACCTGGAATTGGCTGTTCCATGCGATAGGGAAAAGCGAAGCTTGGGGCGATGGGCGATTCCGCGCCCGGTTTCTGCAGACGATCCATTCCCACGGGGTGTTTATCGAAAAAAGAGTGGATAGGCGGGATATGGAGGGGATCCATTACCTTGTATGCGCCGCCGGGCTGGTATTCGCCGGGCTATTCTTCGGGAGGGGCAGGGAGCCTGAGCGATGGGAGCAGGCCGGATGGGGCATTCTGGAGAATGAAATCGACCACCAATTCCATGCGGACGGAGTGAGCCGGGAAAATTCCACGGCGTTCCACCGTCTGGCGACGGAAGTGTTCCTATACACCGCTCTTTACCGCCAGAGATGCAACCGGCCAGCGCCGGAGCTGTATAAAGAAAGACTCCGCAAAATGGGGGCGTACATCCTGGCATACAGCCGGCCGGATGGGCAGCCTCCTCTTTTTGGCGAGGGGGATGGCGCCAGGATGCTTCCCTTCCGATTTGCGCAACTCGATGACCATCGATACCTGGCGGGCATTATCGGGCTGATGACCGATGATGGCGGTCTTTGCGCCAGGTTCTCAGGACCCAGGGATGAGGTCTTCTGGGTATTAGGCTCTGCCATGGCCCAAAAGCTGCCGGAATCCTTTTCCCTGATCTCCGATCCCAGCTCTGTCGCCTTCCGCGAAGGGGGCGTTTTCATCATGAAGAACAAGGTGGATCATCTGTTCATCAACTGCGGACCCATGGGCGATGGAGGGAATGGGCATAACGATCTGCTGTCGTTTGAAGCGTATCTGGATGGGGTTTCGGTGATTTCCGACAGCGGGGCCTATGGCTTTGAGGCGCCGGAGGAGCGCTCCGGTGGATTCCGGAAAACGGCCTTTCATTCCACACCTATGGTTAACGGAGAGGAGATCAATCCCGAACCTGGGGCCGGGGCCGGGAAACCGATGCCTATGCTCTACAACTGGACCCCGGGAGAGAGGTATGACCTGTTCTCAGGTTCCCACACCGGCTATCACCGGCTGTCCTCTCCTGTGACGGTGAAGCGGACCATCGTTTTGGATAAGGCGCTCCATGGGCTGATAGTGGAGGACTCCCTGACAGGAAGCGGGATCAGGAACAGCGTCGTCCCATTTCACGTGTCGGCCGGGTTTTCCATCAAGGGGCTGGATGGGAACATGGCTCTTCTGACACACAATGGGAGCAAGTTCCTCATGGCGTGGCGGGCGGAAGGTTGGGCTGTGCGGACGGTCAAGGGCTGGATGGCCCTGCGGTATGGTGTGAAGCAGGAAAGGCCTGTGGTGGAGTTTTACGCCAACTCCGGGCCACGAAAGCTTCTTGTGGTGATTATCCCGGCCAATGGGGCGCCCGATTCCCCCATAAAATATGCTAAGGAGTCTTTGGAAAAGCTGGTTTGACCCCGTGCGGTCCTATCCCGGCAGGTTATATGGCCGCACCCGGAACCTGACGCCCAGATCATCCTCCGCCAGCTTGCGGCACGCCTCCACATCAACCTTGTCCGGCACAGGCACCACGGAGGCTGTTACATCCAGCCCCGCGTCCCTGGCGCTCTTTATGAACGCTATCACCTTGATCCATGCGTCCGGGATCAGAGGCAGGCATATCTCGTCATAGGTTGTGGCGTCCTGGGCGTTAAGGCTCACCGACACCTGGTCGATCAGCCCCACAAGCTCCGGCGCGATATCCCGTCCGGCGATATGGCTGCCGTGGCCATTGGTGTCCAGCCTGGTTCTGCCGCCGCGCTCTTTCACCCAGCGGGCCACTTCCTTTATCCTGTCCAGCCGCATGGTCGGCTCCCCATAACCACAGAACACCACTTCGGAGTGGTCCCTCGGGTCGCCCACCCCCGCGATCATCTCTTCGGCGGTTGGGTCGCGGTCTATGCGCAGGTTGTGGCCCTGCAGCGTGTCGGAGAAGAACCGGACACAGAATCCGCATTCATTGGTGCATTCCCGGGTGACGTTTATATACAGCGAATCCCGTATCTTGTAGGTGATCTCCCCTTTGCCGCCGGGGCCCTGAAGGAAAAGGGTGTTGAAGTTCGATACGGACACCCGCCCCATATCCTCCGCCGTAACTCCCCTGGCCTCCGCCACCACGGCCACGATCATCGGAAGGAAGGATGGCTCGCTTCGTTTGCCCCGTTTTTTCTGGGGCGAAAGATATGGCGCGTCGGTCTCCAGCAGGATGCGGTGGGCGGGGATCGTCTTTATCACATCGCGCAGGTTCTGGGCCTTTGGGTATGTGATGTTCCCCGCGAAGGAGATGTACAGCCCGATCTCCATCGCCGCCTTGGCGTCCTGCGTTGTCCCGGCAAAGCAATGCATCACCCCCCCGGCTTTCGGGATCCCCTCGGCGCGCAGGATGGCCAGGCAATCTTCCATGGCGTCGCGACAGTGGATCACAATCGGTTTGTCCAACTTCCGGGCCAGGGCCAGCTGGATTTTAAAAGACTCCGCCTGCTTGTCCCTGGGGGAGCGATCCCGGTAATAATCCAGCCCTGTCTCCCCGATGGCCACCACTCTTTCATGGGAGGCCATGTTTTCCATTTCGGTGGCTAGTTGGGGCGACATCATGGAAGCGTGGTGGGGATGGAGCCCTACGGAAGCGTACATGTCCGAGTTACGCTCCGCCAGCTCGATAGCCTCCAGGGAGGTGGAGGGATCGTATCCGATATTCAGGATCGGCCCCACACCTGCGTCCCTGGCTCTTTGCGCCACCTCCTCCCGGTCGTCGGCGAAAGCGGGATCGTTCAGATGGCAGTGGGAATCGGCCGGCATGGGGTTATACTACGTTTCCCGCCTGCTCACCGCACTATGGTGGCGGCGCGGGACTCCCCGGTGGAGACGATGGAGACCTTCGCCTGGACCAGTTCTTCCACCCGGTCGATATACCGCTTGGCGCCGTCCGGCAGGTCGCTGTATTTGGACACACCCGCGGTGCGGCTCATCCATCCCTTCACGGTTTCATAAATAGGAGTCACCCTGGCCATGTCGGCGATGTTGGCGGGCATATTCTCCAGCCTCTCGCCGTCCATCTCGTACGCCACGCAAATGCGAATCTCCGGCATGTTGTCCAGCACATCCATCTTGGTCAGCGCTATGGAGTTCACCCCATTGACCTCCACGGCGTATCGCCCCACCACTCCATCCAGCCAGCCGCATCGTCGTGGCCTGCCGGTGGTGGCGCCGAATTCGCCACCGGCGGCGCGCAAATCCTCCCCTTCCTGGCCACCCATCTCCGTGGGGAAGGGGCCTTCCCCCACCCGGGTGGTGTAGGCCTTCATCACGCCCAGCACCTCTGTAATGGCCGAGGGGGGGATCCCCAGCCCGGTGCAGGCGCCACCGGAGACGCAGGTGGAGGAGGTGACGAATGGGTATGTGCCCTGGTCGATATCGAGCATGGTCCCCTGGGCGCCTTCCGCCAGGATAGACTTCCCCTCCGCCACGGCGGCGCGGATCATGGCGCCGGTGTCCGCCACGTAGTCCTTCAGCCGTTCGGCGTATCCCATAAAGGTCTCCACCACGGCGTCGATGTCCGAGCCCTCCTCGCCATAGAAGCTGCCCAGGAACGAGTCCTTCTGCTTGGCGGACTGGACCAGCCTGTCGCGAAAGTAATCGGGGCGATAAAGATCCGCCACCCGCAGCCCTAGGCGGGAGGCTTTATCCGAATACGTGGGGCCGATGCCCCGGCCGGTGGTGCCGATCTTGGTGACCGAGGCGCTCTGCTCCGAGGCGCGATCCAGCCTTTTGTGGTACGGCATAATCAGATGCGCCCGTACGGAGATGAAAAGCGACCCCTTGGCGGTGATATCCCTGGCCGCAAGCCCGTCCACCTCCGCGATGAACGCGGCCGGATCCAGCACCACGCCATTTCCGATGATGCAGGTCTTGTCGCTGCGCAGGATCCCTGCTGGGATGAGGTGCAGCACATACTTCTCCGAGCCGATGACCACCGTATGGCCGGCGTTGGCGCCCCCCTGATATCGGGCCACCACGTCCACCTTGCCGGAGATCATGTCCACGATTTTGCCTTTTCCCTCGTCGCCCCATTGCATGCCGACGATAACCTTGACTGGCATATTGACTCAACCTTTCTGGATGTTTATCTGCGTGAATTTACAATTTGGCCAGCTTCACGTCCAGGATGTTCTCTATCTTGGACAGTTCGGCGATAACGGCGCTGTCGGGAACCGAATCCACATTTACGATGGCCATCGCCTTGCCGCCAGACACCTGCCGACCCAGATGGAAAGCGGCGATGTTCACATTGTGCGTCCCCAGGCAGGCGCCGATGGCGCCGATGACCCCTGGCCTGTCGTTGTTGGCGGCCAGGATCAAGGTGCCTTCCAGGACGGCCTCGATGGGGATATCCTCCAGCCGCACCAGCCTCGGCTCCCCGTCCAGGAATATGGCGCCCTCGATATTGATGGCGCCCTTCTCCGACACCAGGGTCAGGCCCAGCAAGGAGGCGAAGTTTCGCTTCACCGAGCTGGAGGTGGAGCTTACCGCGATGGAGCGGCTCTCCGCCAGGAACGGGGCGTTGACCAGGTTCACTGTGGCGCCCACATAATGCTCCAGGATCCCTTTAATAATCGCCTGGGTGACCGGGCGGGCGTCCACCTGGGTAAGGTCACCCATGAACTTGATCTTTATTTCCTTGGGCGCTCCTTCCGCCACCTGGGCGATGAAAGAGCCCATCTTCTCTCCCAGGGCCATGTATGGGCGCACCACCGCCACCTGCTCCGCCGGGATGGAGGGCATGTTCACGGCGTTGCGGGTTATACCGTTTACGAAGAAGTCCACGAACTGCTCCGCCACGGCCACGGCCACGTTCTCCTGGGCTTCGGTGGTGGAGGCGCCCAGGTGGGGGGTGAAAATCACGTTTTCCAGACCGATAAGAGGGTTGTCCTTGGCAGGGGGTTCCTGCTCGAACACGTCCAGCGCGGCCCCGGCCACATGGCCGCTTTTGATGGCTTCCGCCAGGTCCGCCTCGTTGATAATGCCGCCCCGGGCGCAGTTGACGATGCGCACTCCCTTTTTCAGCTTCGCCAGGGTGGTGGAGTTGAGCAGGTTGCGCGTCTCATCGGTCAAGGGGGTATGGATGGATATAAAGTCGGCTCTTTTGTAAAGATCCTCCAGGCTGACCAGTTCCACCCCTAATTTTTCCGCCGCTTCATGGCTGATGAAGGGATCGAAGGCGATAACCTTCATCTCCAGGGCATGGGCGCGGCGCACAACGATGGACCCGATCCGGCCTATGCCTATGATACCCAGGGTCTTGTTGAACATCTCCACCCCCATGAATTTCTTTTTCTCCCACTTCCCTTCCTTGACGCTGGCGGTGGCCTGGGGGATCTGGCGGGAAAGGGCCATCATCATGGAGATGGCGTGTTCCGCTGTGGTGACGATATTCCCTTCCGGAGTGTTCATCACCACCACTCCCTTGGCGGAGGCGGTGGGCACATCCACGTTGTCCACGCCGATGCCGGCGCGGCCGATCACCTTCAGATTTGTGGCCGCTTCCAGCAGTTGCTGGTTGGCGGTGGTGGCGGAGCGGATTATCAGCCCGTCATACTCGGGGATGATCTTCTGTAGCTCCTCGGGCGAAAGCCCCACTTTCACATCCACGGTGAATCCGGGAGTGTCCTGCAATATCTTCACACCATCCTGGGACAGCTTGTCGCTGACCAGGATTTTCACTTCGTTGACGCTCATTTTAGCTTCAATACCTTTCGTTGACGATTTTTTCCACGGCGGCCACGCCCGCGCCCATCTGCACATCGTAGCCGAACTTGAGCAGGCCCATCTCTATGGCGGCCAAGGCCACCACCATGTCGAAGGAGTCGAAGTAGCCCAGGTGGGCGATCCTGATTATCTTTCCCTTCAGGTGATCCTGGCCTCCGGCGAAAGTCACTCCGTAATTTTCCCGCAGGTTCTTGACCAGTTTGCCCCCATCCACACTCTCCGGCACAAACAGCCCGGTGACGGAATTGGCGGGGGAATCGGGGGCCAGCAGCTTCAGCCCCAGCGCCTGCACTCCTGCCCGGGCCGCCCTGGCCAAAATATCGTGGCGTTTGTATACGTTGTCCAGGCCCTCTTCTAGCATCATCTTCAGCACAACGCGCAACCCGATGATCAGCGAGGCGGCGGGGGTGTATGCCGAGGTGGAGTCTTTCAGGTTCTTGCGCTCTTTCTTCAGGTCGAAGTAGAAATGGGGGATGTCGTTGGTTTCCGATCTCTTCCACGCCTTTTCCGACAGGGCGATGAAAGCCAGCCCCGGAGGGAGCATCAGCGCCTTCTGGGAGCCGGTGATCATGATATCGATTCCCCAATCGTCCATGGGCATGGGGTATACCCCCACGGCGGTGATGCCGTCCACCACCAGCAGGGCGTCTGTTTTTTTCGTCAGCTCGGAAATCTGCTGGATCGGGTGGGCCACAGTGGTGGAGGTCTCCGACCCCTGGACGAACACACCGGCGATATCCGGGTTGTTTTTCAGGGCTTCGGCCACCGCGTCCACCGCCACAGCCTGCCCCCATTCCACATTGATCCAGATCACTTCCAGGCCATAAGCTTCGCAGATCTTGCCCCAGCGCTCGCCAACTTTCCGCCGTTGATTACCAGGGCTTTGTCCCCTTTGCGGAAGACGTTGGTGACAGCGCTTTCCATGGCGCCGCTGCCGGAGGAAGCCAGCATCAGGACAGGTTGCGCCGTTTGGAACACTTTCTTCAATCCCTCGGCGCACTCGGCGAAGATGGCCGAGAACTGGCTGGTTCTGTGGTGGATCATTGGTTTGGCCATTTCCAGAAGGACTTCTTCCGGCACGGGCGTGGGCCCTGGCGATATCAGATACCTCTTTTTCATCTCAACTCCATGTTCGTTATATCCATCACCACCCAAAACTCGGGCGGATTTGCCCGGTCGGATGGCGTTTGACTTACAAAACGGATGATTATAACCGGTAGGCTATTCGATTTCCAGCACAACCGTGCTGGCCAGTTTATCATGCAGGGTCTGGCTTCTGGGATCCACCAGCGCCCAGGCGAAGCCAAGGTACATCAGCATGGCCCCAGGGTAGTATCCCAGGAAACGGATAAACGCCCTGGTGACGGAGACAGAGGATCCGTCCAGCATGGCCACGCGCACCCCCATGGCGTTTTTTCCAAAGGTTGTCCCATAAAGGGCGATGCCAAGGGTGTAATATGCGGCGGAAAGTAAATGGTAGAATAATATGATGTAAATCAACAGCTTGTAGATCCTGTCCTCTCCCAGCCCCCGCAGGGAGATCCCTGGCATGTTTACGGCGACACCCACCATGAAAACAACGAAGGCCGCCAGGAAGGTGTTGTCGGCGGCGTAGGCATAAAAGCGCTGCGGAAAAGGGGCGTAATGAAAAGTGGCCGGAGAGGAGGGGCTCCCGGTTGACGAGTCCTCACTCTCGGGCCATTCACCGACGAATTCAAGATCCGGGATGTTAGGTTTTTCCACGCAAAGTTATATCAGACCTTGTCCAGATCCATATCCAGGTCGTCCAGGTCATTGCTGTCGGAAGCCGCGCCAAAAATATCATCATCGCTCAGGTTCACATCCTCGAATTCGGATTCGCCAGAATCGGAGCCAATGGAGCTGAAATCAAGCTCTGAATCCAGACCGCCGATATCATCTCCCAGTCCAAGGCTGAATCCGCTTTCAGATGAGGACAGATTTTCCTCTGCGTCCATATCAGGGATAGCGGACTCTTCTTCCATGGCGATCTCCGCTTCCTCTTCCATGGCCAGTTCGGCTTCCGGCTCTTCGAAAGCGATCTCCGCTTCCTCTTCCATGGCTATTTCGGCTTCCGGCTCTTCGAAAGCGATTCCTGCTTCCTCTTCCATGGCTATTTCGGCTTCCGGTTCTTCGAAAGCGATTCCTGCTTCCTCTTCCATGGCTATTTCGGCTTCCGGCTCTTCGAAAGCGATCTCCGCCTCCGGCTCTTCCATTGCCACTGCCGCTTCCGGCTCATCAAAGGATATCTCCTCTTCCGATTCTTCCATGGCGTCAAACGTAATATCTTCGGAAACCGGCTCCATGGCCGAAGTGTCGGGAGCGCTTTCCTCTTCATCACCCAGGGAGATTTCGTCCGAATCGAATGAGATTTCGTCCTCCATGCTGTGGGACGGTGGTTCCTCTTCATGCGC